>NZ_KV830190.1:0-264 GCF_001836705.1 Neisseria sp. HMSC061B04 | reverse complement strand
ACGTAGCCGCCGGTACCGAAGATACCGACGCCGTTAACTACGGTCAGCTGAAAGAGACCAACGCCAATGTGGCCAAAGGTCTGAACATTGCCGCCGACAACGGTAATGACGACAACGTCCAATTGGGCGAAACCGTTGCCTACCGCAGCAGCGACAAAAACATCGTCACTACCGTGTCCGACAACCAGATTGACTTCAAACTGGCCAAAGACATCACCGTCGACAGCGTTACCGCAGGCGACAGCAAACTGAATTCAGACGGCC
>NZ_KV830189.1:47074-167083 GCF_001836705.1 Neisseria sp. HMSC061B04 | reverse complement strand
CAAATTCCTTGGAATGGTTGATACGGTAATGGATAAAACCGCTTACGTCCAGCTTGTCATAGCTGCTCAGGCTATCCGTGTAAACAATGCTGTCCGGCATGATTTTCTGTTTGATAACAGGCATCAAAGTATCGGACTTGGCATTATCTACGACAACGGTATAGATCCGTCCGTTGCGTTTCAGAATGCCAAAGACAACCACTTTTCCTGCCGCACCGCGTCCGCGTTTGCCTTTGCGGTGTCCGCCGAAATAGCTTTCGTCCAGCTCGACAGGGCCCTCAAAAACCTCATCGGCAACCAAGGCCAGATAATGGCTGATAACCATACGAATTTTGCGGTAGAACAGAATAGCGGAGTTGGGCTGAATGCCCAAAATATCAGCAGCGGAACGAGCGGTAACTTGGAGTACAAAAAATTCAAGTAGTTTTTTTTTGAACCCTTTTGCTTAATTTACAATTGGTTATCTGCATTCTTGTAGCCTAGCATAACTGCTAATCTACGTCAGCCCCAAAATAATTCAGGCCGTCTGAAAAACATTTCAGACGGCCTGAAACAATCAACATCCCAGCCGCCGTCATGTAAACAAACCATAAAAAACCGCATTTATCATTAACAATAAATTACAAAAACAGTATAATGACCAAGCTGTCATGAACGCATGCCGACTCAAACCGAAAGCTTTGTAACGCACTGAATAGAGATGCTTCCCCAGGAAAATAATACAACAAGCCGAACATCTTTAAAGACAGGCCGGTAAGGCAACTGCAAAACTGTGCCGAACCCTATTTTTTTACAAAGCCATCGACCGGCATCGCCGCCTATATGCCGCAGCACCCGTCTTCCACTTTATCCGCCCGCAAACCATGACCGCCGCTCCTGAAATCCTCTACCGGCAAGCCGCCGCCCTTTTGGAACAATCCCATACCGCCCAAGCCCTGCCCCTGTTGCAACAGGCGGCAGAGCAAGGTTATGCGGAAGCTGCTTTCGTATTGGGCAACCATCTGCTGCAAAACGGCCAACCGGAGCAGGCACTTTCATGGTTGGAAGCCGCCGCGGCCCAACGCCACCCCAAAGCGCTCTTTACCCTGCTGCAACAGCGCGAACACAACGGCACCCCGACCGGACAGCTCCTTAACGAATATGCCTGGCTGGGTGAGCAGGGACACCCTGAAGCCCAATTAATCCTCATGCGTTACCACGCGCAACGCAACGATCCACAATCGCTCTACTGGGCAGAGCTTGCCGCCGCCCGATATGCCGCGCCCGCGTATTACCATCTGGCACGCCATCATCAACGCCAAGGCGACGTTGCGACAGCCGTCGAACAATACGAAAAAGCGGCCGCCCTCGGCGTGACTGCCGCCTGTTGGCAACTCGGTCAAATCTACTTCTACGGCACAGGCATCAGCCCCGACCACGCACAAGCCGAACAATACCTCGAACAAGCCGCGCAAGCCGGCCATATCGCCGCACAAACCCTGCTGGCCGACCTTCTTGCCGCCCAACGCCGACCCGAAGCCTTGGAATGGTATCGTCGTGCCGCCGACAAGGAACAAGCGGAAGCTCAAGCCAAGCTGGCACAATATGCCCTGACCGGCGAACTTTCCGAACGAGACCCGTTCCAAGCGGCACGCTACGCCAAAGCCGCCGCCGAGAAAAACCATCCCGAAGCCCTGAAAATCATGGGCGACCTCTACCGCTACGGCCTCGGCATCAAAGCCGACAACCATGTCGCGCACGATTACTACCACCGTGCCGCCGCGCTGGGTTCTGCCGCCGCCGCACAAAAACTCGTCAGCGATGCCGCGCTGTACCATCCGCAACAATACGAACAAATCAAAACAGCCGCCCTGCAACAGCAACAAACCGAGACCGCATACCGTTTGGCTGAAGCACAAGCCCGCGCCATCGGCCGTCCTGCCGACTACAATGCCGCGCGCAAAAATTACATGGAAGCGGCCGAGTTCCATCATAAAAACGCGGCGGCAGCCTTGGGCCGCATCTACCATTACGGCCTCGGTACGGCGCAAGACCCTCGGGCGGCCGCCTACTGGTACGCCATCGCTGCCGAACAAAACCACCCTTCCGCCCAATACCACCTTGCCTGTTTCTACTATCACGGGCAAGGTGTAAGCTGCCATGTTCCGACTGCCTGCTACTGGCTGCAGGCCGCCATCGGCAACGGGCATACCTCGGCCGGGTTATTAACATCCCTCTTGGAACAATGGCGCCGCGAAGCGCATCATGCCATCGGGAAAAAGGCCGTCTGAAAAGATTTACACACGCATTTTTTGACAATCTTTAACTATTCCCCTAATATTTGCCAGTTATTTTTCACGGACAAGCCATCGTTTTCATTTCTTTCCGGAAACACCTTGTCCGCGCATCAATACCATGACACTCGGCGGATAACGCCAAGCGTTGAAACACACTGCATCCGGAAAGAAACGGATACTCGGAAAAACATTTCTAGGAGGTGAAACAACATGGAATGGGAATTCAACAGTTATTACACACTGATTGCCGCCACGCTCGTGTTGCTGGTTGGTAAATTTCTGGTTCAAAAAATCAAATTCTTACGAGACTTCAATATTCCCGAGCCGGTCGCCGGCGGTCTAGTTGCCGCTATCGTCCTGTTCGCCCTGCACGAAGCCTACGGCGTCAGCTTCAAATTTGAAAAACCGCTGCAAGATGCGTTCATGCTCATCTTCTTTACATCCATCGGTTTGAGCGCGGACTTCACCCGTTTGAAAGCGGGCGGCCTGCCTTTGGTCATCTTTACCGCCGTGGTGGGTGCATTCATCATCGTCCAAAACTTCGTCGGTGTCGGCTTGGCAAGCGCATTGGGTCTGGATCCGCTGATCGGCCTGATTACCGGTTCGATTACCCTGACCGGCGGTCACGGTACAGCCGGCGCATGGGGTCCTGACTTTGAAAGCAAATTCGGCCTGACCGGTGCAACCGGCTTGGGTATGGCTTCCGCCACCTTCGGCCTCGTATTCGGCGGTTTGATTGGTGGGCCTGTTGCACGCCGTCTGATCAACAAAATGGGCCGTAAACCTGTCGTCAAAACTGCCAAATCCGACGACAACGATGCTGCCGACGACGTCTTCGAACAAGCACAGCGCACCCGTCTGATTACGGCTGACTCCGCTGTCGAAACACTCGCGATGTTTGCCGCATGTTTGGCTTTTGCCGAAATCGTCGACGGCTACGACAAAGCCTTCTTCGACCTGCCTAAATTCGTATGGTGTCTGTTTGCCGGCGTGGTCATCCGCAACGTCCTGACTGCAACCTTCAAAGTCAATATGTTCGACCGCGCCATCGACGTATTCGGTAACGCCTCCCTGTCGCTCTTCCTCGCCATGGCTCTTCTGAACCTGAAACTGTGGGAATTGACCGGTCTGGCAGGCCCGGTAACCATCATCCTGGCCGTACAAACCGTCGTCATGATTTTGTACGCAACCTTCGTTACCTACGTCTTCATGGGCCGCGACTACGACGCCGCCGTCTTGGCAGCCGGCCACTGCGGTTTCGGTTTGGGTGCCACCCCGACTGCCGTTGCCAATATGCAGTCCATTACCCAAACTTTCGGCCCTTCGCACAAAGCCTTCCTGATTGTGCCTATGGTGGGTGCGTTCTTCGTTGACCTGCTCAACGCCGCCATCCTCTCCGGCTTCGTCAGCGTCATCAAAGGCTGATACGTCCGACATAGAAAAGCACTTGCCGCATTTACTTGCAGCAAGTGCTTTTGCTATGATAGGCACGTCAGGCCGTCTGAAAGGCCGTCACCTTCAGGAGTACACATGTACAAAAAAACCGCTTCCGTATTGATTTTAAGCACAATTCTGCTTGCCGCATGCAGCAAAGAAGAGCCCAAAGCCGCACTTGATTGCGCCCAACCGGCCACACTGCAAAACATCCGTACCACCATCGAAGACACCCTCAAACAACAAGCGCGCTCCTTCGCCCGCAATGACAACCGCCAATTCGTCGATGCCGACAAAATCATCGCCGCCGGCCTCGAATTAGAAACCCTGCTTGAAGACCCCAAAGAAACCGAAGACGACGGCAAAGCCATCTGCCGCGCCAACCTCAAAATCCGTATTCCCGACACCATCCTCAAAACGGCCATAGACAACAGCCCGCTGATTTACGGTAGCACCCCGTTGGCCGACATGCTCGAACAAAAACTGATGGGCAGCAACCTGACCTTTGAAAACAACACGTTCAGCACCACCCTGCTCTATACCCCCGACAAAGACGGCAAACCGGTTTTCGAAGACAATACCCTAAGTTCCACTGCCCAAACCCTTTCCGCCACCCTGCTGCCCTACGGCGTGAAAAGCATCGTCATGATAGACGGCAAACCCGTGTCCAAAGAGCAGGCCATCAAACTGCTGCAAAACCAAAACACGGAAGAGCCGCCGACTGTCAATCCGCAAGACATCCTTGAAAACAACGCCGCCAGCCAGACTGCCGGCCTGACCGATGACGGCGACGATTCAGATTACGAAGTCCTGCGCCCCGACCATGAAACCCAACGCAACGAGCCGTCCGGCCTCAGCCAAAGCGAACTCGACAACGCGCGCGCGCAAAACCGTCAGGCGGACGGCGAAATCAACGACCTCTGGGGCGGCTTGGACAGCGATGTCAAACAACAAATCCTCGGCGAGCAACGCGCCTGGATTCAAAGCAAAAAACTCAACTGCCAACAAGCCGCCGCGTCCGCAGACAACGCCGCACAAACAGAATACCTGCGCCTGCAGTGCGAAACCCGCATGACCCGCGAGCGCACACAATACCTGCGCGGCTATTCCATCAACTAAAACCGATAAGGCCGTCTGAACATTCAGACGGCCTGCACGAAAGCACATCACATCATGCAATACCGAATCCACCGTGAAGGCGATGCCCAAAACACACCCTCTTCAGCCTCCACCCCCGTCGACAACTGGGAGCGCAACACCCTGCGCGAAGTCCTTCTCGCCGCCTACCAAGAACAACGCCGCGCCCGCATTTGGCGCAACATCTGGCGCGGCGTCGCCGTCCTCATCTTCCTCAGCCTGATTTTCGGTCTTGCGGAAGAAGAAGGAAAAACCACGTCGGTCCAAGCCCGCAGCGAACACACCGCCGTTATCGACCTGACCGGCGAAATCGGCAACGACATCGACGACCAAGTCCAAATCCTGCGCGACAGCATGGAAGCCGCCTACGAAAACGGCAACGCCAAAGCCATCATCATCCGCGCCAACAGCCCCGGCGGTTCGCCTGTCGTGTCCAACACGGCCTTTAACGAAGTCCGCCGCCTCAAAGCCGAACACAAAGACATCCCCGTTTACCTCGTTGCCGAAGACATGTGCGCTTCCGGCTGCTATTACATTGCCGCCGCAGCCGACAAAATCTACGCCGATCCTTCCAGCATCGTCGGCAGCATCGGTGTGATCGGCGGCGGTTTCGACTTTACCGGCCTGATGGACAAAGCCGGTGTCAAACGCCGTCTGAAAACCGCCGGCAGCAACAAAGGCATGGGCGACCCTTTCACACCTGAAACGCCGGCGCAAACCCAAATTTGGGAAAGTATGTTGGGCGATATCCACCAAGAATTCATCAAAGCCGTCAAACTCGGCCGCGGCGCAAGGTTGAAAGACAAGCAATATCCCGACGTTTTCAGCGGCCGCATCTATACCGGCAAAGAAGCCAAACAGGTCGGCCTGATTGACGACTTCGGCAGCATTTACAGCGTCGCCCGCGATGTCGTCAAAGCCCCCGAGCTGGTCAACTACACGCCGCAAGACGATTTCAGCAAAATGCTCAGCCGCCGCTTCGGTGCGGAAGTGAAGGCCAAAGTCAAAGAAACTTTGTCTGAAATTTGGTAAACAAAAAACCAAAAGGCCGTCTGAAACCCTAAAAATCGGGGCTTCAGACGGCCTTGTTATATATGGTTTTTAAAATAAAACGCTGATTATTGTCCAAACACTCATCGGCTTTATCAACCGACAGACAAATATTTCCTGATGATGCTCTTACAGGAACACTTTACGCCGACAAACGATCAAACCTCCACGCTTCAGACGGCCTGTTTCTGCATATTGTGCGCCATATCGAGCGCGGCGCGGACGGCGGTCATCAGGCTGCCGGAATCGGCTTTGCCCGTGCCTGCCAAATTCAAGGCCGTGCCATGATCGACGGAGGTGCGGATAAAGGGCAGGCCGAGGGTAATGTTCACGCCTTCGCCGAAACCGGCGTATTTGAGCACCGGCAGGCCCTGGTCGTGATACATGGCGAGGACGGCATCGGCATCTTTGAGCAAGAAGGGTTGGAACACGGTATCGGCCGGATAAGGGCCGCGCGCGTCTATGCCTTCGGCCTGCAGGGCATGAAGCGCCGGAATAATGGTGTCGATTTCTTCGTGTCCCAAATGGCCGCCTTCGCCGGCGTGGGGATTGAGGCCGGTAACGAGGATGACCGGTTTGGCTATGCCGAACTTATGACGCAGGTCGTGTTCAAGAATGCGGACAACCGACTCGATTAAAGGCTTCGTGATGGCGGCGGAAATGTCTTTCAGCGGCAGATGGGTGGTCACCAACGCCACGCGCAGGCCGCCGCCGGTCAACATCATGACGACTTGTTCGGTATGGCTTTTTTCGGCAAGGTATTCGGTATGGCCGCTGAAAAAGCCGTTGCCTGCGTGGGCATCGTTGATGATGCCTTTATGCAGCGGCGCAGTCACCATACCGGCAAACAGGCCGTCTGAAATGCCTTGATACGCCGTATCCAGCAGCCGGAGCACATACGCGGCATTGGCAGGATTGAGTTCGCCCGCCCGACATTCGGCATCTAAAGGAATATGCAGAACTTCGAGTTCGCCCTTGGGCAACGGATCGGCCGCTTGAGCTTGAAAATCGCGCAGGATGACGGATTTGCCGAGCTGTTCGGCCCTTTGCGCCAACAGGTTTTTATCGCACAAAACAACGGGGCGGCAAGGAAGGTCGGCGAAAGCCAAATCAAGGCAGATGTCGGGGCCGATGCCGGCCGGTTCGCCGGAAGTGATGGAGAGGATGGGAGCAGTCATGGTGTTTCTCGGTATGGTTTACAGTATTTAGACAACAGTCAGGCAAAATGCCTGCCCTACTTTTGCAGATTAACACAAATACAAAAAGGCCGTCTGAAAACAGTTTTTGCTTGGTCAAACTGTGTTCAGACGGCCTTGTCTGTTTACCGTTTTATACTTAAGAACGGCGGCCGATCATGCGGTACAAAACGTCGTGGCCTTGAATGCGGTGGACGATGACCATGGCAATGTGGCCGGCGACCAGCGCGAAGAGCAGCCAGCCGAGTTTGCCATGCGCCATATTGCCGAGGTTGGCCATCCATTCGATTTTTTCAGGCGAACCCTGCATCACTTGGACACCGAATACTTTCAACGGGCCGCGGCCGCTACCGTATTGGCGGATCATGCCGATAACGGGAACGGCAAGCATGAGGACGTAAAGGGCAAGGTGGCCGGCTTTGGCGGCAAAGCTGTCAGCGGCAGGACGTTTGGACGCATTGATCAAGGCCCAAACAATGCGCACGATAATCACCAGCAGCGTGATGAAACCGATGGATTTGTGCACGCCGAAGAGTGCGCCGACCCATTCTTCGCCGTCATAAATGGTCCAGATGGCGATGGTGGTCAGGATGCCGATGAAGCCGAGTACGGTCAGCCAGTGCAATGCGCGCGAGACGGTATCGTAGGTTTGGGGACGTGTAGCGGTCATAATGTTTCCTTGTTTTTGATTTATTTGATTTTTTGAAGCGGCGGATTGTATCAAAAATGCCCAACCAATTTTGTTGCCTTTTTGAAGAAATTTCGTAAATATTTGAAAATTTTAAAGAAACAACGATTTTATCCGTTCAACTACCCGGGCCGTCTGAAAACAAGGGCAGGAATACCACCTTCTGCGCCGAACTCGGGCTAAAATAGGCGTTTTTATTCTCGGGTACGCATCGATGCAGGTTTGGGTTCGGCGGTGTGCGCTGTTGCTGCTGCCTTTGGGTTTCTTGGCGGTCATGGTGGCCGCGCCTTTGCTGTCGCTGGCGTTTTACGACGGCGAGGGCGCTTGGGCGGAAGTGGTGGCTGATGACTATATGCGCCTGCGCTTGGGCTGGACGGTGGCGCAGGCGGTTTTGACCTGCGTCTTGGTCACGGCTTTGGGCGTGCCTGCGGCGTGGGTGCTGGCGCGGATGGACTTTGCCGGACGGCGCACGGTTTTGCGCCTGCTGATGCTGCCTTTTGTGATGCCGACTTTGGTGGCAGGCATGGGCGTGCTGGCCTTGTTTGGCGCACACGGCATGCTGGCGGCAGGTTGGCAGGACACGCCGTGGCTGCTGATTTACGGCAACGTGTTTTTCAACCTGCCGGTTTTGGTACGCTCGGCGTATCAGGGATTTGTGCGTGTGCCGCAGGCGCGGTTGCTGTCGGCGCAATCTTTGGGCGCGGACGCGTGGCGGCGGTTTGTCTGGGTCGAATGGCCGGTGGTGCGTGCATGGGTTGCCGGCGGCGCGTGCTTGGTGTTTTTATATTGCTTTTCAGGCTTCGGGCTGGCCTTGCTGCTCGGCGGCGAGCGTTTTGCAACGGTGGAAGTGGAAATCTACCGGCTGGTGGCGTACGAGTTGGACATGGCGCGTGCGTCGGTGTTGGTGTGGCTGGTTCTGGCGGCTACGGCGGCGGCCGGTGGTTTGTATGCGTATTGGAGCAAGCGCGTGGCGGTGGATAAGTCGGTCTCGCCTTTGCCTCCGCGCGCGCCGGTACGGGCTTGGGAAAAATGGCTGACGGCAACGGTATTGGCCATGTTGGTGCTGTGCTGCCTGCTGCCTTTGGCGGCGGTGTGGCTCAAGGCGGCAACAGCAGGCTCTTCGTGGGCGGTTTTGCTGGAAGCGCAAACGTGGGCGGCAGTGTGGAACACGATCCGTTTCTCTGCGGCAGCCGTGGCGGCAGCGACGGTTTTGGGCGTGCTGTATGCGGCAGCGGCACGGCAAATGGCGTGGTTGCGCGCGCTGATGTTTTTACCGTTTATGGTGTCGCCCGTGTGCATCGCGTTTGGTGTTTTGCTGCTCTATCCGCAATGGACGGCTTCGCTGTGGCTGCTGACGGCGACTTACGCGCTGTTGGCGTATCCGTTTGTGGCCAAAGACGTATTGGCTGCGTGGGACGGTTTGCCCAAAGATTATGCGGAGGCGGCGCACACCATGGGCGCAAACGGTTTTCAGACGGCCTGTTATGTAACCGCGCCTTTATTAAAACCGGCCTTACGGCGCGGCCTGACTTTGGCTTCGGCAACGTGTATCGGCGAATTTGCAGCCACATTGTTCCTGTCGCGCCCCGAATGGCAGACGCTGACCACCTTGATTTACGATTATCTCGGGCGCGCCGGTGCGGACAATTACGGACGGGCGATGGTGTTGACGGCCGTATTGACCGCTTTGGCTTTGGCGGCATTTTTGCTGGTGGACGAAGCAGAAGGACAAAAGGCCGTCTGAACGCGTTCGGTTTCAATTTCCTCCCTTCCCATGCGCCATTGCGGCCTGTATCGAAAATTGATTGAATCCGCTATATAATTTGTTTTTAACCGTAACCAACACGACCTATCATGACCGACTTAGAAACCAAACGCCTTGAAACCCAAGCCATGCTGGACAATGCCGACTTGCTGTTTGACCAAGAACAATGCCGCGCGGCCCTGCAAAAAGTTGCCGACGACATCACCCGCGACTTGGCCGACAAATACCCCCTGCTGCTGCCTGTCATGGGTGGAGCGGTGGTGTTTACAGGACAGCTGCTGCCGCTGTTGCGCTTCCCTCTGGACTTTGACTACGTCCACGTTTCCCGCTACGGCGACAAACTCGCAGGCGGCGCGTTCAACTGGAAACGCATGCCCGACCCCGAGCAAATCAAAGGCCGTCATGTCGTCGTTTTGGACGACATCTTGGACGAAGGCCACACCATGGCCGCCATTCAGGAAAAACTGTTGGAAATGGGCGCGGCGAGCTGCCGTGCGGCCGTATTTGCCAACAAGCTGATCGACAAAGAAAAACCGACCCAAGCCGACTATATCGGTTTGGACGTGCCCAACCGCTACGTCTTCGGCTATGGCATGGATGCCGCCGGCTGCTGGCGCAACCTCGGCGAAATCTACGCCTTAAACAACAAATAAAACCAAGGCCGTCTGAAAGGTTTTCAGACGGCCTCAAACCAACACTAGGAACACATCATGATCGGCCTGCTTATCATCACGCACGAAACCATAGGCGAAGCCTACCAAGGGCTGACCCACCATTTCTTCCCCAACGGCTTTCCCGAAAACGTCCGTATTCTCGGCGTTCAGCCCAATGAAGACCAAAACGACATCATCAATAACGCCATCGCCGCCTTGCAGGAATTTCCCGACAACCGCGGCGTACTGATCATGACCGACATCTTCGGCGCCACCCCGTGCAACGCCGCACGCCGACTGGTGCGCGAAAACAAATCCGCCATCCTGACCGGCCTCAACGCCCCGATGATGATTAAAGCCATCCAATACTCATCACAAGCCGAAAACCTCTCCGACTTCACCGAAACCGTCAAAGAAGCCGCCATCCGGGGCATTTTCGCCATTACATCCGCACCCGAAGACCTGGTGTGCAAAGAAAACGGCTAAGGCCGTCTGAAAACATTTACTTTACAACCATTAGGGGAAATCCATGCTCAAACAAGAAATCGAAATCATCAACAAACTCGGCCTGCACGCGCGCGCCTCCAGCAAATTCACCCAAACCGCCTCCCAATTCCAAAGCGAAGTCTGGGTTACCAAAAACGGCAACCGCGTCAACGGCAAAAGCATCATGGGCCTGATGATGCTGGCCGCCGCCAAAGGCACCGTGATTGAGCTGGAAACAGACGGCGCAGACGAAGCCGCCGCCATGCAGGCGTTGACCGACCTCATCAACGACTACTTCGGCGAGGGCGAATAATGAGCATCGTCCTACACGGTGTGGCCGCAGGCAAAGGCATCGCCATCGGCCACGCCCACCTCATCACGCGCGGCACAACGGAAGTCCCCCAATACGACATCGATCCCGACAAACTTGATACCGAAGTCGCCCGTTTCGACAACGCCATCAAAGCCACGCGCAAAGAATTGGAACAATTGCGCAGCGCGATTCCCGAAAACGCCCCGACCGAATTGGGCGCGTTCATTTCCCTACACCTCATGCTGCTGACCGACGTTACCCTCTCGCGCGAACCCATCGACATTTTGCGCGAGCAGAAAATCAACGCCGAATGGGCATTAAAACAACAAAGCGACAAGCTCGCCGCCCAGTTCGACAGCATCGACGACGACTACCTGCGCGAACGCAAACAGGACATGCTCCAAGTCGTCCGCCGCATCCACAACAACCTTGTCGGCCAAAGCAACGAAATCAACCTTGCCGGCAACCTGTTTGACGATACCGTCCTCATCGCGCACGACCTCTCGCCTGCCGATACCGTACTATTCAAAGAGCAGCACATTACCGCCTTCGTAACCGATGCCGGCGGCCCGACCAGCCACACCGCCATCTTAGGCCGCAGCCTCGACATCCCGTCCGTCATCGGCCTGCACAACGCCCGCAAACTCATCACCGAAAACGAAATCGTCATCGTCGACGGCATCAACGGCGTCCTCATCATCGATCCCGACGAAGTCGTCCTCAACGAATACCGCCGCCTCGCCCGCAAATACCGCAGCCACAAGCGCGAACTCAACAAAATCAAAAAAACTGCCGCCACCACGGCCGACGGCATCAACATTGAGTTGCTCGCCAATATCGAATCCGCCGAAGACATCAAAGCCCTGCACAACTTCGGCGCAGACGGCGTCGGCCTGTTCCGCAGCGAATTCCTCTACCTCAACCGCGACAACATGCCGACCGAAGACGAACAATACGAAGTCTATGCCGGCATCGTCAAAAAACTCAAAGGCAAAAACATCACCATCCGTACCGTCGATTTGGGCGTCGACAAAAATCCGCGCTGGTTCGGCCAAAACAGCACGCCCAACGGCAGCCTCAACCCCGCGCTCGGCCTGACCGGCATCCGTTTGTGTCTCGCCGAGCCGGTCATGTTCCGTACCCAAATGCGCGCCATCCTCCGCGCCGCCGCCCACGGCCCCGTGCGCATGATGTGGCCGATGATTACATCTATTTCCGAAGTGCGCCAATGCCTTATCCATCTGGACACGGCCCAACGCCAGCTGACCGAACGCGGCGAAACCTTCGGCCCGGTCAGCATCGGCTGCATGATCGAAATCCCGTCCGCCGCCATGACCGTCGGCAGCATCCTCAAGCTCGTCGACTTCGTTTCCATCGGCACCAACGACCTGATTCAATACCTCCTATCAGTCGACCGCGGCGACGACAGCGTCAGCCACCTCTACCAACCCGGCCACCCTGCCGTCCTCAAAACGCTGCAACACATCATCCGCACCGCCAACCGCATGGAAAAAGGTGTCTCCATCTGCGGCGAAATGGCCGGCGATACCGTCTTCACCCGACTGTTGCTCGGCATGGGCTTGCGCCGATTCTCCATGAACCCCAACAACCTGCTTTCGGTTAAAAACATCATCCTGCACAGCCACACCGGCCATCTTGAAAACGATGCCGCCAAAATCCTGCGCTGCGAAGACCCGGAAAAAGCCGAGAAACTGATTAAAATCCTCAACCAAAGCGAGCAGGCGGAATCACAGGCCGTCTGAACTAACAAGGGCGTGTTTCGATACACGCCCTTTTTATTCGTCCCCATTTTTAGTTTATGCCCGATTCGCCCTCAAGCCCTCTTCTTCCCTATTTCGCCCTTTCAAAAACCAACCTTTTTCACTTTTCCCAAATACTGCTTACAGGCCGTCTGAAAAATATAGGGCGCAAGTGAAATAAAACTTTTATGCCCACACCAAAGGCCGTCTGAACCCCGATTACAAGGTTTCAGACGGCCTTGTTTTCAACCGAATACCTTTTATTTTTTTGCAATAAAAACCCTTTACCTATCCCTTCCTGCTACTGCCCACTATGGCTTTAGACACACCATATCATTCCTTTTTACTAGGTCTTCAGTACACCCAAGCCCTATATCAACACTATCCCTTCGTTTTAATGATGCAACTTTTTATTCCGAAATATGTCTATCCCTACATTCACTTGAAAAAAGATTCAATACCTTGTAAATTTATAAAAAGATAGTAATTATCATCATATTTTAAAGGAATGATTCATGAGATTTACGCAACTTTCTGCTTTGATTACCGTCGCAGCTTTATCAGTCGGCTCCGTATCCGCTTTTGCCAAACCTGTTCAGCTGACCGATACCGTCGGCCGCAAGGTAACCGTTGACCTGCCTGCCAAACGCGTGGTTTTGGGCTTCTATTACCAAGACTACATGGCCATCGGCGGTAAAACCGCGCTGGACAACGTCGTCGGTTTCTCCAAAGCAGTTTGGGCCGACTGGGCGCCACCAAGCTGGGCGGCATTCAGCAAAGCCGTGCCTAAGTTGAACCAGCTTGCCGACGTGGGCGAAGTGGAAGTCGGCACATTCTCGATTGAGAAAGTATTGGCATTGAAACCCGATTTGCTGGTTTTGGCCGAATGGCAATACAAGGCTTTGGGTTCCGATCTCGACCGCATCAACAAAGCCGGCATCCCCATCGTCGTGTTGGACTACAACGCGCAAACAGTGGCCAAACACGTTCAATCGACCAAACTCATCGGCACATTGACCGGCCAGCAGCAAAAAGCCGACAAACTGGCGGCAGACTACAAACGCGTTGCCGACACCATCCAGGCGCGCGTGCAAAAAGCCAACCTGCCCAAGCCTAAAGTCTATGTCGAGTTCGGCAACAAAGGCCCTGCGGAACACAGCGTTACCTTCGGCAAAAGCATGTGGGGTTCGATGGCAACGCTGGTCGGCGGCAACAATATCGCCGCTTCTTCGGTTGAATTCTACGGCCCGATCAATCCTGAAAAAGTCCTCGCCGCCAAACCCGACGTGATCGTGATTACCGGCCGCGAAACCGAATTGAAGAAAAACCCTGCCGCCATGGTAATGGGCTGGGGCATTCCAAAAGCCGAAGCGGAAAAACGCTTGGCTGGTTTTGCCAAACGCGCCGGCTGGGCGAACCTGCCTGCGATTAAAAACAACCGCCTCTACGCCGCCTACCATGCCAACTCGCGCACGCTGTCCGACAGCGCATCGATTCAATTTATGGCCAAAGCGATTTATCCGCAGTTGTTTAAAGATTTCAACCCTGAGAAAACCTATCTGGACTTCTACCGCCAAAACCTGCCCGTCGTTCCGAGCGGCACGTTCTACCTCTATCCGAAAGGACAATAAGGTAGTTTAGATTTTCAGACGGCCTTTTAAATCGGAAGGCCGTCTGAAATTTTTGCGGAAGAAAAAGGCAAACCTGTTCTCCCCTTTCACAACACTCTTTTTTAAAGGTTTGAAACATGAATGATTCGGTTGTCGCCGAGATTGTGAAAAACCAGCGCAGGCTAGAAGGCAAGCGTTGGTTGATTGTTTTGATGTTTTTAATCATCGCGGCGGTCAGTTTCTTATTCGACATCGCCACCGGCCCGGCGATGACGGACACGCTGCCTGTCGGAGAAGTGGTTAATGTTTTGCTGGGCAAACCCGAAGTCGATGAAATGAACCGCCTGATTGTGATGGATTTGCGCCTGCCGATTGCGGTGATGGCGCTGGTGGTCGGTGCGGCTTTGGGCGTCGGTGGGGCGGAGATTCAGACGCTCTTGAACAACCCGATGGCCAGCCCTTATACGCTGGGCTTGGCTGCGGCGGCGGGTTTGGGCGCGTCGGTGGTGATTGCGTTCGGCGGTTTCGGGCTGCCTGAAACGGTCGCCGTCCCCATTGGTGCGTTTGTGATGACCATGCTGGCTTCGGGCATCTTGTTTCTGTTTGCCTCGGCGCGCCGCTTCAATTCGGCGATGCTGGTGTTGGTGGGGATTGCGCTGTTGTTTCTGTTTCAGTCGATTTTGTCGCTGATTCAGTTTATCGCCGCGCCTGAGATTTCGCAGCAGATTCTGTTTTGGCTGTTCGGCAGTTTGACCAAGGCGACTTGGGAGACGGTCATCGTCACGGCGGCGGTTACGGCGGTATGCGTGTTTCTGCTTTCGCGCGACGTGTGGAAGCTGACCGCGCTGCGTTTGGGCGAAGAGCGCGCCGTCGGGCTGGGTATCAATCTGCAATTTTTGCGCCTGAAAACGCTGGTGTTGGTGGCGGTGATGACGGCGACGGCGATCAGTTTTGTCGGCGTCATCGGCTTTATCGGCTTGGTCGCGCCGCATGTGGCGCGGATTCTTTTAGGCGAAGACCAACGTTTCTTCCTGCCCGGCGCGATGCTGGCGGGGGCGGCGTTTTTATCGGTCGCCAGCGTGTTGTCCAAGGTGATTATCCCCGGCGCGCTGTTTCCGGTGGGCATCGTTACGTCGTTTGTCGGCGTGCCGTTCTTCTTCTGGATTGTATTAACGAAACGATAGGCCGTCTGAAATGTTGAAACTTGAAAACGTACACATCCGGCGCGGCGATTATGTCGTCGCCGACAATATCGATTTGACGCTGGAACAAGGCAAAGTCTATTCCGTGCTCGGCCCGAACGGCACGGGCAAATCCTCGCTGATGAAAACGATTTTCGGCGAAGTGGCGCACAAAGGCACCATCCGCTACGGCGACGAAATGTTGAGCAAAATCCACCTGCAAAGCTGGCGCAAACGCATAGGCTATATGCCGCAGGACACCGCCGCCGAAGCCTCGCTGACCGCGCTGGAAGTCGTGCTGCTCGGCCGCATGGACGCGCTGCACATGCACGTCGGCGACGAACTGCTGCACGAAGCCGCAAGTATCATGGCGGAGCTGGGTATCGGCCATCTGGCGCACCGCGACGTCATGCGGCTTTCCGGCGGACAGCGGCAGCTCGTGATGTTTGCCCAAGTCATGCTGCGCCGCCCCGAAATCCTGATGCTGGACGAACCGGTCAGCGCGCTGGATATGCACCATCAACTCAATCTTTTAGAACGCGTGGTGCAATACACGCACGAACACAATCTGGTTACGCTAATGGTCTTACATGATTTGAGCCTCGCCGCGCAATTTTCAGACGGCGTGATTCTGCTCGGCGAAGGCAAAGTACAGGCGCAGGGCGCGCCGCAGGACGTATTGCAGGCGGACATGATCGGCAGGCTGTACAAGGTGGATATCGAACTTTTATACGACAGCAAAGGCCTGCCCGTTATCCGCCCGATGCGGCAGACGGCGTAACTTAACCGCTCCTGAAATGTCGGATTTGAGCATCCGGCCTGCGAACTCCCTGCAACTTATCCCCTCTCCCGCGGAAGAGGATTAAGGAGAGGGCAGTAAGCCCAAGGCTTACTTCTTCGACGCATCAGCCCGACCTCTATTTTTTATCCTTAGAAAGGACTTTCCCATGAAAAAATCACTCTTTCTCCTGATGCTGACTGCTTCCCTCAGCGCATACGCCGCCAACCACGAAATCAAAATGCTCGACAACGGCAAAGACGGCAGCATGGTGTTCGAACCAGGCTACGTCAATGCCAAAGTCGGCGACACTGTTACCTTCAAAGCTACTAACAGCGGACACTGGGTGCAAAGCAAAGCCCTGCCCGACGGCGTTGCCGACTTCCTATCCGAAGACGGCAAAGACTTCACGCTCAAGCTCGACAAAGAAGGCGTGTATGTCTATACCTGCCCGCCGCACCGCATGATGAACATGAGCGGCGTGATTCAGGTCGGCAAACCGGTGAACAAAGCCAAAGCGCAAGCCGTTGTCGATGAAATGGAAAACCGCGCCATGCAAAGCAAAGGCCGTCTGAAAAAATACATGGCGCAAGTGAAGTAAAAGCGTTTATGCCTGCATTAAAGGCCGTCTGAAACCTTTCAGACGGCCTGTTTCCTTTGCGTAAAACACGCATCAAAGCTATATCTTCCGTTTCAGTTTCCGATAAAATAGGCCTATTCCGACACAAGACCCGTAAGCATGATACGCCGCCTTTACGCCACGCTATGGCACCTCGCCCCCTTCCTGATCCGCCGCCACCTGCGCCGCCGCGCCCTCAAATCCCCAGCCTATCTCGAGCATTGGGACGAGCGTTTCGGGCAGGCGTATCCCAATCCCGTGCAACATCCGATTTGGATACACGCCGTATCCGTCGGCGAAACGCGTGCGGCCGAACCTTTAGTGCAAGCATTGCGCCGCCATTTTCCCGACTCGCCGTTTCTGATTACCCAAATGACGCCGACCGGCCGCGCCACCGCGCAATCCCTGTTCCCCGATGCGCAATGCCGTTACCTGCCCTACGACAAATCCGAATGGGTCGCCCGGTTTTTAGCCGAACACCGCCCCATCTGCGGCATTTTGATGGAAACCGAAATCTGGCCCAACCTGATGCACGGCTGCCAAAAAGCAGGCATTCCCCTCTTTCTGGCCAACGCGCGCCTCTCCGAAAAATCCCAACGCGGCTACCTCAAAATCCGCAAACTGGTCGAGCCTGCCATGCAGACCCTCTCCGGCTGCTTTGCCCAAACCGCCGCCGATGCCGAACGCCTGCACCTCATCGGCGCATCCAACGTCCACGTCTGCGGCAACACCAAATACGACATCGCGCCCCCCGACGACCTGCGTCCGCTTGCCGCCGCCTTTAAAGAACGCATCGGCGCACGAGCCGTCGTCGTCTGCGCCAGCACGCGCGTGTACAAAGGCACAGACGAAGCCGAGCTGCTCCTCAAAGCATGGCAGGGCTACCGCGACAATGCTTTGTTGGTCATCGTCCCGCGCCACCCTGAAAACTTTCAGACGGCCTACGATACCGCCAAATCGCTTGGTTATACCGTCCAAAAACGCAGCGACGGACAACCCGTTTCCCCCGATACACAGGTTTGGATAGGCGACAGCATGGGCGAACTTGCCGCCTACTACCTCAGCGCAGACATTGCCTTCGTCGGCGGCAGCCTCGTAGATGCCGGCTGCCAAAACATCATCGAACCCATCGCCTGCCGCGTCCCCACCCTCTTCGGCTACTCCAACTACAACTTCGCCCAAGCCTGCAAAGGCGCAGTCGAAGCCAAAGCCGCCGTCCGCGTCGAAACCGCCGAAGCCTGGTATAGAACCACGCGCCAATACCTCGACGACGAAACGCTGCGCCAACAGCTGATCAGCCACACCGAGCAATTCATTTCGCAACACCAAGGCGCCAGTGCCAAAATTGCCAAAGCGATTGCGGATTGTTTGAATCAGCGTTAAACAATAAAAAACCGCCTGTTCATGACAAACAGGCGGAAACTGAAAAACAGTTTTTTGTTTTCAGCCGTTTAATTGACTAAGAGCAGGAACAGGGTTAGGATAATCCTAACGACTGTCCGCAGTCTCAGTCATGAACGACCCGTGCGAGTGGTATGTTTCATGATTGAAACCATCCTTTCTAGGGCGGTTTCAGCACAAAGCCCCACTGCAATGGGGCTTTTTTGCTACCAGCCCCGCAACAATTATACCCAAACTTCCTAAAATCATTCCAAACAAATTTCCACTGAAAAGGCCGTCTGAAACCCCAATGTTTTGGGTTTCAGACGGCCTTTTCTCAACCTACAAACTTAACGTCCTGCTTTCAACACGCGGCGTGCAAACACGAACATACCAAAAACAAAAAACGCCAAGCCCAGCCATTTGGCGGCCGTATCCCAGTTTTCCAGGTTCAGGGCCAAAGGCGCATCCGAACCGCCGTTGGTTACGGAGAAGGCGATGATAAACGCCATAATCACACCGATCAGGCTCTCGCCGACAATCAAACCGGCGGAAAACAGCGTACCGATACGTTCCGCATTTTTCAGACGGCCTTCACGGTTTTCCTGACGGCGGGCAATGACGGATTTCAACACCGCCGCCAATACCGCGCCGATTACAATCGGCATATTCACAGACGGCGGCAGGTAAATGCCCATGCCCACGGCCAATACCGGCAAAGCGCGCTTGCCGCCGGAAGATTTGCGCAATGTGAAATCGACCGCAATCAACGCCACGCCGATGCCCACACCAGTGAAAATATAATCCCATTGCAGATTGTGCGAGAAAATACCTTGGGCGATGGTGGTCATCAAAGTTGCCTGAGGCGCGGCAAGGGCTTGGGCCGCATCCATGCCTTCACGCGGCATCGCGCCGGTAAAGCCGTAGGCTTCATACAAAAGCTCCAACACAGGCGAAATCACCAATGCACCGACAACGCAGCCGACAATCAGCGCGACCTGCTGTTTCCAAGGCGTTGCCTTTACCAGATAACCCGTTTTCAAATCCTGCAGGTTGTCATTGGAGATCGAAGCCACACAAATCACAGACGCGCCGCAAAACAGCGTCAACGCCAGCAGGAATTTGCGGTTTGCCTCATCCGCCATCAAGCCGCCGGATTCACCGACCAACAGCAACACCAGCGAAATAATAACGATAGAGACGATGCCCACGCCCGAAATCGGGCTGGAAGACGAACCGACCAAACCGGCCATATAACCGCAAGCCGCGGCCACCAAAAAGCCGATAATCGAAGCCAGCAACGTACATACGACCACCAACAGCCAAGCCAAACCGCCGGAAATATGCGAGTCGCCGATAAAGTGGAAGAAAGACACGCCCAACACCAGCATCATCGCCAACACCCAAGCAATCATCGCCTTAGGCGACAAATCCTGTTCCGTGCGCTCGGTCATCTGCGCGCCGCCGAAATTGCGGAAAGACAGGCGCATACCCTCGACCATCGGTTTCATCAAAGTCAACAGCGTCCAAATAGCCGCGATACCGATCGTACCTGCGCCGATAAAACGGACTTTTTCCTTCCACAAAGACATCGCAAAAGGAATCATCTCCATATCGGCAGGTTGCGGAATATGCGCCGACAGATAAGGCACGGCCACACCCCAGGCAATCGAAATACCCAGCAAAATCGCGATACCGCCGGTCAGTCCGACCAAATAGCCCGCGCCCAGCAAAGCCAGCGAAAAGCCCATCGGCACTTGAAACACCGACGCGCCGCCTTTAAACCAAAAGCTCGCGCTGTCGGCCACCACGCGCAAACCGCTTGCGCAGAAGCTCATCAAACCGGCCAGAGCGCCGCCCGACATCAACTCCTTGATACCGCTGCCGCCTTCCTGTTTGTCCGCATCATGGTCGCCGACCTTCAAAATCTCAGCCGCCGCCACGCCTTCCGGATAAGGCAAATCGCTCTTCACCACCATCGCATAACGCAAAGGCACAGTGAAAATCACACCTAAAATACCGCCGGACATACACAGCAGCGTTGTCTGCCAAAACGGAAAGCCCGCCCAATAACCGGCCATCAGCAAACCCGGCAGAATAAAAATAATACTGGAGAGCGTACCCGCGGCCGAAGCCTGGGTCTGCACCATATTATTTTCCAGAATATTACTGCCTTTAAAAAACTTCAAAACCGCCATCGAAATCACCGCAGCCGGAATCGAAGACGCAAAAGTCAAGCCCACCTTCAAGCCCAAATACACATTGGATGCCGTAAAAATCACCGTAATCAATGCGCCGAGAATTATCCCCCGCAGCGTCAGCTCACGGAAACTCGCATAAGGATCAACCGCCTGTTTCATAAAAATCTTCCTGTATCAGGTAAACAATCAAATCAAAACTTTTCAGACGGCCTTTTGATACATCCATCAGGCCGTCTGAAAAGCCTCTCTCTTACCATTTTAATGAACTATCCGACTACACGCAAAAACCCTATTTATTTTCATTTGACGCCAAACCATAAAATCATATCGATGCAGACGTTTGGGGCAGTTTGACGGTTTCAGGTAAAATAACGCCAAATTCATCAACCGTTCAGAAAGCCGCCGCCATGTATTCACTCGTCCGTCCTATCCTGTTCCGTTTCGATGCTGAAAAGGCCCATCATTTCACGCTCAACAGTTTGCGTACCGCCGAAAAACTCGGCCTGCTGCCCAAGGTGGACAGCCACACCCGGCCAACCGAGCTGATGGGTTTGCAGCTGCCCAATCCAGTCGGCTTGGCGGCAGGTTTGGACAAAAACGGCGAGTGCATCGATGCGTTTGCCGCTTTGGGTTTCGGCTTTGTCGAAATCGGCACGGTAACGCCCAAGCCGCAGCCGGGCAATCCGCAGCCGCGCCTTTTCCGCGTTCCCGAACACCAAGGCATCATCAACCGCATGGGTTTCAACAACCACGGCATCGATGCGATGATCCGCAACATTGAAAACAGCCGCTTTAAAGGCATTTTGGGCATCAACATCGGTAAAAATGCCGTTACACCGATTGAAAACGCGGCCGACGATTATCTGATTTGCCTGGAAAAAGCCTACGCCCACGCGAGCTACATCACGGTCAATATTTCCTCCCCCAATACGAAAAACCTGCGCGCCTTGCAAGGCGGCGACGAGTTGAGCGCATTGTTGGAAGCCTTGAAAAACAAACAGGCGCAACTGGCGGCCGCGCATGGCAAATATGTGCCGCTGGCGGTTAAAATCGCGCCGGATTTGGACGAAGCGCAAATCGACGACATCGCCCATGTGGTTAAATCCGTGGAAATGGACGGCATCATCGCCACCAACACGACCATCGACAAATCCAGCTTGGGCAGCCATCCGCTCGCAGGCGAACAAGGCGGTTTGAGCGGTTTGCCCGTGCGTGAGAAAAGCAATCAGGTGTTGAAACTTTTAGCAGAACGCATTGACGGCAAGCTGCCGATTATCGGCGTCGGCGGCATTATGAACGGCGAGGACGCGGCAGAAAAAATCCGCTTGGGCGCCAGTGCGGTTCAGGTGTACAGCGGTTTGATTTATCGCGGCCCTGAGTTGATTAAAGAGTGTTTGGCTGCGTTGAAATAATACTTTTCCAAAAACAAGGCCGTCTGAAATCTTTCAGACGGCCTTTTAATGTGCTTTCATTCTTCAAACAGATTGCCTTGTGCCAATAAGGTTTTGACCGGTGCGAAATCGCGGCGGTGTTCCGGCAAGACGCCGTATTGTTTCAATGCGGCCAAATGTTGCGCCGTGCCGTAACCTTTGTGGCGGTCAAACCCGTATTGCGGATAGCGTTTTGCCAATTCATACATTTCTGCGTCGCGCGCGGTTTTGGCCAAAACCGAAGCGGCGGAGATTTCGATGATTTTGCTGTCGCCTTTGACCACGGCTTCGGCAGGGACATTCAAATCTTTCGGCACGCGGTTGCCGTCTATCCACACTTTGTCGGGTACGACCGACAGCCCCTCGATGGCGCGCTTCATCGCGGCCATGGTTGCGTGCAAGATGTTCAGTTGCAGGATTTCGTCGGGGTCGGCAAAGGCAATGCTCCACGCAACCGCCTGTTCCTTAATCATCTGCGCCAACATATCGCGCTTTTTTTCGCTCAGTTTTTTTGAGTCGGTCAAACCCGGCAGGTCAAAATGTTCCGGCAAAATCACTGCCGCCGCAAATACGCTGCCGACCAAAGGGCCGCGCCCCGCTTCATCCACGCCTGCGCTTAAAACCGTCGCCATTTCTTCACCGCCTGTCTGATTCAAAGCCGCCATTATATCCGCTTGCGGCAGAGAAATTCTGCAATAGTTCAAACCGTTGGGGAACAGTTCAAATTTCATCTGCTTTACCAATCAGTTATAATTTACATCCCCACATACCCATACGTCTTACAACATGCCTGCCCAATCCGAACGCCTCCATTTTTCCGAACGCTGGCTCAACGCCTACGAACGCTACCGCTATCGCCGCCATATCCACGCCTTCCGCCTCGGCTTGGCGATCGTGTTTTCCACCCTCTTGGCCAAAGTCTTCCACCTGCAACACGGCGAGTGGATCGGCATGACCGTCTTTGTCGTCCTCGGCATGCTGCAATTCCAAGGCGCGATTTACTCCAAAGCAGTCGAACGCATGCTCGGCACGGCCATCGGTTTGGGCGTCGGTTTGGCCGTTTTATGGTTGAACCAGCATTACTTGCAAGACGGCGTTTTCTTCTATCTGATTATCGGTGCCGCCAGCGCAGTGGCCGGTTGGTCTGCGGTCGGCAAAAACGGCTATGTCGCCATGCTTGCCGGCTTGACCATGTGCATGCTCATCGGCGACAGCAGCCACCACTGGCTCGACAGCGGCCTGATGCGTGCCATGAACGTTTTGATTGGTGCCGCCATCGCCATTGCCGCCGCCAAACTCCTGCCCCTGCGCTCCACACTCATGTGGCGCTTCATGCTTGCCGACAACCTCACCGACTGCGCCAAAATGATTGCCGAAATCAGCAACGGCAAGCGCATGACGCGCGAGCGTTTGGAACAAAACATGATTAAAATGCGCCAAATCAACGCCCGCATGGTCAAAAGCCGCAGCCATCTGGCCGCCACATCCGGCGAAAGCCACATCAGCAACAATATGATGGAAGCCATGCAGCATGCCCACCGCAAAATCGTCAACACCACCGAGCTGCTCCTGACCACCGCCGCCAAACTGCGCGCGCCCACGCTCAACGAAAGCGAAATCCGCCTGCTCGACCGCCATTTCAACCAACTCCAACGCGAACTGCGCCTGACCGTCCGCCTCATCAAAGGCCACTACGCCCGCCGCATCCGCATCGATACTTCGCTCAATGCCGAACTAAGCAAACCGGCCGCCCGCCTGCATTACGACTGGCAAGGCTTCCTCTGGCTCAGCACCAATATGCGTAACGAAATCGCCGCATTGGTGATCCTGTTGCAACGTTCGCGCAATAAATGGTTGGACAAAAAAGAATTGCAACGCCTGAAAGAACACCTGCGCAACGACAACAAGCCCAAATCGGAAGAGGCCGTCTGAAAAAAGCCTGTCGTATTTTTACCCAAACCCCGCCGCAAGACAGCAAAAGGCCGTCTGAAACCCAATGGTTCAGACGGCCTTTCCATCAATTCATCCGCAATAAATGCTGCATAAAGCAAAATCCCCTGCGATTGCAGGGGATTTTTATATTTGGTTGCGGGAGCAGGATTCGAACCTACGACCTTCGGGTTATGAGCCCGACGAGCTACCATGCTGCTCCATCCCGCGTCAGAAGTTGTAACTATACGGAAAAACGGAATCGCTGTCAAGCGTTTTTGACAGAAAATATCCAAACGTTGCTTTACAAAAAACCGGCCGCGTGGTTTAATTTTCGTTAATAAAGAAACAGGGGTGCTGCTTTCAAACCGAGCGGCTGAGAAATACCCTTTACACCCGAACAGGATAATACCTGCGTGGGGAGTTTCGGCAAAGGTGATTTTAGACGGTTGATTGAAGATATCCGCAAGGCCGTCTGAAAAAAAGCAATGCTCCTGTTTCCATTTCATAACCGAGAAACAGGAGCAATTTTTATGACTACCGCTAAAAAAACCGGCAATGAGGCGCGCCGTCTTTCCGACTTGAGCGAAGACATCGGCATCCGCTTCCAATATCCCAACTCCGAACGTGTATATCTGCGAGGCAGCCGCGACGACATCCGCGTGCCTTTGCGCGAAATCCGTCAGGACGACACCTACACGGCGCAAGGTACGGAAGCCAATCCGCCGATTCCAGTGTACGACACCAGCGGCGCATATGGCGATCCGGCGGCGCACATCGATCTGAAACAGGGTTTACCGCACGTCCGCACTGCATGGCTGGACGAACGCGGCGATACCGAAATCCTGCCCAAGCTCTCCAGCGAATACGGCACCGAACGCGCGCACGATCCGAAAACCGCCCATCTGCGTTTCAACCAAATCACCCGTCCGCGCCGCGCCAAAGCAGGACGAAACGTAACCCAGCTTCACTACGCCCGACAAGGCATCATTACGCCCGAAATGGAGTTTGCCGCCATACGCGAACGCATGAAGTTGGACGAGCTTTTCAGACGGCCTGAATACGCCAAGCTCTTGAAGCAGCACGCAGGGCAAAGTTTCGGTGCGAACATCCCGACCCACCCTGACCAAATCACGCCCGAATTTGTGCGCCAAGAAATCGCCGCCGGACGCGCGATTATCCCTGCCAACATCAACCACCCCGAACTCGAACCGATGATTATCGGCCGCAACTTCCGCGTCAAAATCAACGGCAACTTGGGCAACTCCGCCGTAACCTCAAGCCTGACCGAAGAAGTCGAAAAAATGGTATGGTCGCTGCGTTGGGGTGCAGACACGATTATGGATTTGTCCACAGGCGCACACATCCACGAAACGCGCGAATGGATTATCCGCAACGCGCCCGTCCCCATCGGCACCGTGCCCATCTATCAGGCTTTGGAAAAAACCGGCGGCATCGCCGAAGACCTGACTTGGGATTTGGTGCGCGACACCTTAATCGAGCAGGCAGAACAAGGCGTGGACTATTTCACCCTGCACGCAGGCGTGTTGCTGCGCTATGTACCGATGACGGCCGACCGCCTCACCGGCATCGTATCGCGCGGCGGCTCCATCATGGCGAAATGGTGTCTCGCCCACCATCGGGAAAACTTCCTCTACACGCATTTCGACGAAATCTGCGAAATCATGAAAGCCTACGACGTATCGTTCAGCCTCGGCGACGGCCTGCGCCCCGGCTGCATTGCCGATGCCAACGACGAATCCCAATTCGCCGAATTGCACACCTTGGGCGAATTGACCGCCAAAGCGTGGGAACATGACGTCCAAGTCATGATCGAAGGCCCCGGCCATGTGCCGTTGCAACGCGTCAAAGAAAACATGACCGAAGAGCTGCAACACTGCTTTGAAGCACCTTTCTACACCCTCGGCCCGCTCGTTACCGACATTGCCCCCGGCTACGACCACATCACCTCGGGCATAGGCGCGACCAATATCGGCTGGTACGGCACAGCCATGCTCTGCTACGTTACCCCGAAAGAGCATCTCGGCCTGCCCGACAAAGAAGACGTGCGCACCGGCATCATCACCTACAAACTCGCCGCCCACGCCGCCGACCTCGCCAAAGGCTGGCCGGGCGCACAATTACGCGACAACGCCCTGAGCAAGGCGCGTTTCGAGTTCCGCTGGCGCGACCAATTCCGCTTAAGCCTCGACCCCGAACGCGCCGAGAGCTTCCACGACGAAACCCTGCCCGCCGAAGGCGCGAAAATCGCCCACTTCTGCTCGATGTGCGGCCCCAAATTCTGCTCAATGAAAATCACGCAGGAAGTGCGCGACTACGCTGACAAGCAAAAAGCGAAGCAGCAAGGCATGGAAGAAAAAGCGATTGAGTTCGTCAAAAAAGGAGCGAAGCTTTACAGTTAAAACGTAAAACAAGAAAAGGCCGTCTGAAAATGTTTCAGACGGCCTTTTTAGCGAATAGTCTTTAAACCAAGCAATACGCCCTCTGGCTGCTTATTTTTCCACCCTGCGGAAATGGTGCGGACGGAAGCCGAGCGCGGCTAGGGAAACGAAGTAGAGGCCACCTCCCAAGGCAATCAGGACGCAGAGTTGGCCTGCTTTTTTAAAGCCGCCGACGTGCACCCATTCAAACGGCAGATAATATTGCGCCAGCCACAAACCGCCGCCCATGACGACCAAAGAGATGGCCATTTTGACCAAAAATGCAGCCCAACCTTTGCCGGGGCGGTAGATGCCGTGTTTGCGCAAAAGGAAAAACAGCAAACCTGCATTCAAACACGCGCCCAAACCGATAGCGAGGGACAGGCCGACGTGTTTGAGTGGAGAAATGAAGGCGAGGTTCATCAACTGCGTGCAAATCAGCGTGAAAATAGCGACTTTAACGGGGGTTTTGATGTTTTGGCGGGCGTAGAAACCGGGCGCCAACACTTTAATCATAATCAGACCGATCAAGCCGAAGGAATAGGCAATCAGCGCATATTGGGTCATTTGCGCATCGTGCAGCGTAAATTCGCGGTACATGAACAAGGTCGTAACCAGAGGGAAAGACAACACGGCAAGGCCGACGGCTGCAGGCAGGGTCAGCAGCATACACAGGCGCAAACCCCAGTCGAGTAGGCCGGAAAACTGCTCGGTATCCTGACTGGCTGCGTGTTTGGACAAGGTAGGCAACAAAATTGTACCGAGTGCCACGCCCAAAACGCCGGTCGGCAATTCCATCAGTCGGTCGGCATAATACATCCACGACACGCTGCCGGACTGCAAAAACGAGGCAAAAATGGTGTTGATGACCAAGGAAATCTGCGCCACGCTCACGCCCAAAATAGCCGGCCCCATCTGTTTCATTACGCGGTTGACCGCTGCGTCTTTAAAGCTGAGTTTGGGCATTTTCAAGAAGCCCAGTTTCGCCAACCAAGGCAGTTGGAACACCAGCTGCAACACGCCGCCGACAAACACCGCCCACGCCAACGCCATAACAGGCGGATCAAAATACGGTATGAAAAACAGGGAAAAGACGATAAAGGAGATGTTTAAAAATGTCGGCGTAAAGGCGGGAATGCCGAATTTATGATAGGAATTGAGTATCGAACCGACAAAAGAGGATAGTGAAATCAATAAAATATAAGGAAACGTTACCCGCAGCAGGTCGATGGAGAGCTGAAACTTATCGGCGTCTTTGGCAAAACCGGGCGCGGAAACATAAATCACCCACGGCGCAGCAAGTATGCCCAGCGCGGTAACGATGACCAACACAAACGACAACATACCGGCCACATGACGCACAAACGCCTGCGTGGCTTCGGGCGAACGGGTTTCTTTGTATTCCGCCAAAATCGGTACGAAGGCTTGGGCAAACGCGCCCTCTGCGAACACGCGCCGCAACAGGTTGGGCAGTTTGAACGCGACAAAAAACGCATCCGTCGCCATGCCTGCACCAAACGCACGGGCGATAATCGTATCGCGCACAAAGCCCAAAATGCGCGACACCATTGTCAGGCTACCAACCTTGGCCAAGGCTCCCAATAAATTCATGTGTTTTCCTTAATTGTCTTTCAGGCCGTCTGAAAATCCGGCTTCTTCCAATACTGCCGCTGCTGCCAATGCCGCCGTATCTTTTTTCAACAGCAGATGCAAGGCGTGGAAATCCTGTTCCAACGCAGCCACGGCTTCAGGGTGGTCATACCAGTCTGCCACGGCCTGCGCCAGTTTTTCAGGGACGGCATCGTGTTGCAGCAGCTCGGGAACGGCGGCTTTACCCAACAGAATATTAGGCAAACCGACATGCGGCACTTTGATTTTGTTTTTCACATACGCATAAGTCAGCTGCGAAATTTTGTAGCTGATGACCATAGGCCGTTTGCACAAGGCCACTTCCAAAGTCGCCGTACCGCTGGTGACCAATACCACGTCGGCAGCGGTGCAAACCGTATCCGACTGCTTGTCGGTCAACGTGATGGGAAGGGTGGAGAACTCAGGCTTCGCCAAAATTTCGCTAATACGTTTGCGCGTTGCGGTCGTCGCCACAGGCAGCAAAAACTGTGCCTGCGGATAACGTTTCAACAGCAATAAGGCCGTCTGAAAAAACACCGCCGCCATGTAATCGATTTCGCTCACGCGGCTGCCGGGCAAGATGGCAAACACGGGCACATCCGCAGGCACGCCCAGCTTCTGCCGCGCCGCCGCCCTATCCGCTTCCACGGGCATGGTTTGCGCCATCGGATGGCCGACAAACTCAGCCTTGCCGCCGGCATCGATATAAAGCTGTGGCTCCATCGGAAACAGGCACAACACGCGGTTGACCTGATGCACGATTTTATTGACCCGCTCGCGCCGCCACGCCCAAACCGACGGGCTGACGTAATGAATGGTATGAATGCCTGCCTGCTTGAGTTTTTCCGCCACGCCGAGATTGAAGTCCGGCGCATCGATGCCGATAAACACATCCGGCTTGAGGCGGATTAAATCGTTTACCAGCCCTTTGCGGATTTTCAAAATCTGCGGCAGGCGTTTGATGACCTCAACAAAACCGCGTACCGCCAGCTTTTCCTGATCGTACAAACTCTCGAAACCCTCCGCCTTCATGCGCTCGCCACCGATGCCGGTAAACCGCGCATTCGGACAACGCGCCTTAATGGCACGGATTAAGTGTGCGCCGAGCAAATCACCGGAAGCTTCGCCGACGCTGATGGCGATAAGGGGGGAAGGATTGGAATTCATGTGTTGAGGTTTAAACGCTAAAAGATTTTGGGCAGACATTTGCCCACCCGTTTTCAGACGGCATCGGCGGCAAACGGACAGGAAACCTGCCCTACTGCGCGGATTTTTGCAATCCAAAGGCCGTCTGAAAAGGTTTCAGACGGCCTTCAATCCATCCATCAACGGATAATGCCGCGTGTGGATTGTGCAAAAAAGTCTTTAAATACCGCCAATTCGCTTTGGGTTTCGGCGCGTTTCAGAATCTCTGCCTTGGCTTCTTCAAACGGAATGCCGCGATGGTAAATGGTTTTATACGCATCTTTGACGGAGGCAATCTGTTCGGCGGTGAAACCGTTGCGGCGCATACCTTCGCTGTTGAGGCCGGCCGGTTCGGCGCGGTAGCCTGCGGCCATGAAGTACGGCGGCACGTCTTTGTGTACGCCGGCGGCAAACGCAGTCATGGCGTAATCGCCGATTTGGCAGAATTGGAACACCAGCGTGTAGCCGCCCAAGACGACGTAGTCGCCGATGGTCACATGCCCTGCGAGTGAGGCGTTGTTGGCGAAGATGGTATGGTTGCCGACCACGCAGTCATGGGCGAGGTGGCAGTAGGCCATAATCCAGTTATCGTCGCCGATACGGGTTTCGCCGATGCCGGTAACCGTACCGAGGTTGAACGTCGTAAATTCGCGGATGGTGTTGCCGTTGCCGATAATCAGCTTGGTCGGCTCGTCGCGGTATTTTTTGTCCTGCGGAATTTCGCCGAGGCTGGCAAATTGGAAAATGCGGTTGTTTTCACCGATGGTCGTATGGCCGTTGATGACGGCGTGCGGGCCGATTTCGGTATTCGCACCGATTTGCACATTGGGGCCGATGATGCTGTACGGGCCGACTTTGACGCTGGAGTCGAGTTCGGCTTTAGGGTCGATGACGGCGGTCGGATGGATAAGGGTCATGCTGTTTCCTTGCTGTCTGATACAGGTATTGCCTGCAAGATGCCGTCTGAAGCTTTCAGACGGCCTGTCCCATTCTTACACCACGCGTTTGGCGCACATAATCACGGCTTCAACGGCAACTTGGCCGTCGACTTTGGCAACGGCGTTGAATTTGCCGATACCGCGTTTATTGGTCAACAGCTCGACTTCAAAAACCAGTTGGTCGCCGGGGATGACTTGGCGTTTGAAACGGGCGTCGTCGATACCGGCGAAGAAGAAAAATTCGTTTTCTTTGCGGCCGCCTTCGCTGAGGATGGCGAGTGTGCCGCACGCTTGCGCCATGGCTTCGATAATCAGCACGCCGGGCATCACGGGCAGGTCGGGAAAGTGGCCTTGGAACTGCGGCTCGTTCATGGTCACGTTTTTAATCGCAGTCAGGGTTTTCATCGGTTCGAACGCGGTAATGCGGTCGAGTTGCAAAAACGGATAACGGTGTGGGATAAGTTTTTGAATGTCTTTGGCTTCGATCGGGAGTTGTACGTCCATGATGTTCGTCTTTCCTTGTTTGTATTGGGTTTAAACGTATTCGGATGCGGGGCGCGGACTGTTTGCGCCGCCTTTAGGCTTCGTCGCTGTCGGCAAACTGTTTTTCCAGCGTTTTGAGGCGTTTGTTCATTTCGCTCAAACGGTGGATATAAACGGCATTGCGCGCCCAGTCTTTGTAGCCCGACATCGGGAAAATACCGGCCAGATGCTGGCCGCTTTCGGTAATGCTGTGGGTAACGGATGTGCCGCCGCCGATGGTGGTTTTATCGGCGATTTCGATGTGTCCGACCGTGCCGACACCGCCGCCGATAATGCAATAATTGCCGATGGTAACACTGCCGGAAATACCGGTTTTGGCGGCGATAACGGTGTGCGAACCGATTTTGCAGTTGTGGCCGATTTGGACTTGGTTGTCGATTTTGGTACCGTTGCCGACGGTTGTGTCGCTCATTGCGCCACGGTCGATGTTGGTATTTGAACCGATTTCCACATCATCGCCCAGCGTGACTGCGCCGGTTTGCGGAATTTTAAACCATGAATCGCCGGCAAAGGCCAAGCCGAAACCGTCCGCGCCGATGACGGCGCCGCTGTGGATTTCGACACGGTTGCCCAAAGTGCAGCCGTAATAGATGACGGAGTTGGGATGCAGCACGACTTCATCGCCCAACGTGCAATCGTGTTGGACAACGGCATTGGCCAAAATACGGCAGCCTTCGCCCAATACGGCATTCGCGCCGATATAGGCATTCGCACCGATTTCGCAGCTTGCCGGTACTTTGGCGCTGACCTCGACAACGGCGGTCGGATGTACGCCCCCCTGTGCTTTGACAATCGGCGAGAACAATCGTGCCACTTTGGCAAAATAAAGATAAGGGTCGGCAGCCACAATCAGGTTGCGGCCTGCAAATTCGTCTGCGGCTTTCGGCGACACAATCACTGCGCCTGCCCAGCTGTCGTGTACTTCGGCTTTGTATTTCGGGTTGGCCAAAAAGCTGATGTGTTCCGCCTGCGCCTGATCCAACGGACGGACGGCGGTAATGGCGATGTCTTCGCCTTTCCATTCGCCGCCGAGTTGGGAAACGATTTGGGACAGGGTGTATGCTTGTGAAGTCATGATAATCTGCCGTCAAGATGTCAGGCCGTCTGAAAGCTGCCGGTTTGGGTTTCAGACGGCCTTAGGTTTGTCTGTATGGTTGCATTCGCTGCCGAGCAGGGTCAGTGAGCGTTTAGGGCTTTGATAACGCTGTCGGTAATGTCGTAACGACCGTTGACGTAAATCACGTCCTGCAAGATGAAGTCGTAACCTTCGCGTTTGGCCAAATCGACGATGACGCGGTTGGCATTTTGCTGGAGCGCGGCGAATTCTTCATTGCGGCGCAGGTTGTAGTCTTCTGCCAACTCGGCCTGCTGCTTGCGGAATTTTTGTACCAGATTGCGCCATTTTTGGGTTTCCGCTTCCCTTTGGCTGTCGCTGAGCTTGTCGCTGCTCAGTTTTCGCTCCAAAGCCTCACCTTCCTGCTGCAGCTTTTGCAAGGCGGTTTGACGGCTTTTGAACTCTTTTTCCAAAGTCATCTGAATGTTTTGCGCCTGCTTGGATTCCTGATAAACGCGCTCGGTATTGATAAAACCGATTTTCTGTACGCCATCCGCCGCCGCTTGCGGCAACAGCACGAAACCCGGCAGGGCTACGGCGAGGACACGGAGGGTGCCGGCTATTTTACTCATGATAAAAATCCTTGCTTGAAAACAGACAGGCGGTTGGCAATAAGCCTGCCGCCAATCTGCCATGAGGCCGTCTGAAACGGACAAACCCGGTTTCAGACGGCCTAAACATCATCAGAATGTCGTACCGAGTTGGAATTGGAAGCGTTGGATTTCGTCGCCTTCTTTTTTCTTAATCGGATAAGCATAACTGAACTTCATCGGACCCAGCGGAGAGAGCCAGGTCACGGCTGCACCGGCAGAGTAACGCAATTCGTTTTTGAATGTCGATTTGTGCGTTGTGCCTACACCGTACACGTTTTGGAGCGCGCCATTGGTGTAATAAGTATTGCTGCTGCTGTCGTTGTAGGTTTTGTCATCCCACACGCTGCCTGCATCGGCAAACAAGCTCAGACGGACGGTACGCGAGTCTTTAATGCCCGGCATCGGGAAGAGCAACTCTGCGGAAACGTTGGCTTTTTTGTTACCGCCGTAGCTGATTTTCTCGCCGTATTCGTCATAGACTTTCGGGCCCAGCGTACCGCTTTCGAAGCCGCGGACGGAGCCTAAGCCGCCGCCGTAGAAGTTTTCAAAGAACGGCATGGTTTTGGTTTTGCCGTAGCCGTTGCCATAACCGACTTCGCCACCCAGCATCAGCGTGAAATCTTTGCTCAACGGGAAGAACCAAGTTTGGTTGTGGGTCAGGGTATAGTATTGCAGGTCGCTACCCGGCAGGGCGATTTCGCCGTTTACGCCGGTCAGGTAACCGCGGGTCGGCCACAAGGCATTGTCGGTTTTGTTGCGGCCCCAGCCGATGGTGCCTTTGTACAACCAGCCTTTGAAGTTGCCCACGCCGTTGCCGTCGCCTTTGCCGTATTGGTTGATAAAGTCGGCATAGCGTTTAGGCGCGCCTTTGTAGGTATTCACAGTCAAGCGTTCCGCGGCCAGGCCGAAGTTCACACGGTCATATTCGGTAACCGGAATACCGATACGCAAACCGCCGCCGAAAGTCGTGGTTTTATATTGTTTCGCGCTGGAAGAAGCTTTACGCGGGTCGTAAGTCTTGCCGTAAATATCGTAACCCAAGCTTACGCCGTCCGGTGTAAAGTATGGGTCGGTAAACGACAACGAGCCGTTTACTGTGGTTTTACTGCGGGACGCGCGCAGGGCAACGGATTTACCCGTACCGAACAGGTTGTCCTGAGCCACGCCGGCAGACATTACCAAACCGGTATCCTGAACCCAACCTGCGCTCAAGTCGAGCGAGCCGGTCGAACGTTCGGTCAGGCTCATGTTCAGGTCAACTTGGTCGGGGGTATTGGCCACAGGAACGGCATCAAATTGAACGTTGTCGAAGTAGCCCAACAATTCAACGCGCTCTTTGGAACGTTGCAGTTTGGCAGAGTCGTAAGGCGCCGATTCCATTTGGCGCAACTCGCGGCGGATGACTTCGTCGCGGGTTTTGTTGTTGCCGGTAATGTTGATTTCGTTTACATAGATTTTACGGCCCGGTTGGACGGTCAGCACGAAATCAACAGTATGCGTTTCGGCATTTGGAATCGGTTGGACATTGATTTCGCTGAATGCGTAACCTGCCTGACCCATGCGGTTTTGGATGGCTTCGAGCGAATTGGACATTTGCGCGCGCTCGTACCATTTGCCCGGCTTCATGGTCAGCAGTTTTTCCAAATCTTCTTTCGGCACTTCCAGCGTATCGCCTTCGATGCGTACATTGCCCCAGCGGAAGCGGTCGCCTTCGCTGACGGTTACTTTAATGGTCTGCTTGGTTTTGTCTTCGTTGGTTTGGATGTCGGTATCCAAAATGCGGAAGTTGAAGTAGCCGTTGTTTTGGTAGTAATTGGTGATTTTTTCCATGTCCTGAGCAAATTTTTGCTCATTGAACTGGTTGCTCTTGGTGATCCAAGTCCACATGCCGCCTTCGCTCAGGGACATTTGTTTCAGCAGGCGGCGGTCGGAATAAACTTCGTTGCCTTCAAAGGAAATATCGGTAATCTTGGTAGATTTGCCCTCTTCGATGGCAATATCGATAGACACGCGGTTGCGGGCGAGTTTGGTGACGGTCGGCGTGATTTTGACCGACTGTTTGCCGCGGCTCAAATACTCTTCTTTCAAACCGGCGACGGCTTGGTTCAGCGTTGCTTGGTTGAAGTATTGGGATTGCGCCAAACCGAAGGCTTCAAGGTTTTTCTTGATGGCGTCGTTTTGCAGCATTTTCGCGCCGGTAATATTGAGCGAGCTGATGGTCGGACGCTCAATCACGGTCAGCAGGACTTGATTGTCCATGGTCTCGACGCGTACGTCGTCAAAGAAACCGGTTGCATAGAGTTTTTTGATGATTTCTTCACTGCGCGCATCATTGAAATTATCACCGACTTTAACGGGCAGGTAGTTGAAGACGGTACTCGGCTCGGTGCGTTGCAGGCCTTCGACGCGGATGTCCTGAATGGTAAAGTCAGCCAATGCCAGGGGAGACAGGCTCAATACCATTAAAGCGGAAGCAATCTGGTTCAGTTTCATAAATTATCCAAACAAACGGTTGATGTCATTAAAGAAAGCCACAGCCATCATCAAAAGCATGGCTGCCAGTCCGAAGCGCAGGCCGACTGCCTGTATGCGCTCGCTCAAAGGCTTTCCGCGTATCCATTCGGCGGTATAGAAAACCAGATGTCCGCCGTCTAAAACGGGTACGGGCAAAAGGTTCAACACGCCTAAGCTGATGCTGACCAAGGCCAGAAATTCGAGGTAGCTCTGCAATCCGAGTTTGGCGGACTGTCCGGCGACATCGGCAATGGTCAGGGGGCCGGAAATATGGTTCAAAGAGGCATTGCCCGTAACCAGTTTTCCGAAAAATTTGAGGGTCGTCCATGAATAGTTGACGGTTTTGTTCCAACCCAATTCAAAGGCTTGGGCAACGGAAGGCGTATAACGGTAGCGGATGGTTTTATCCCACTCTTTATCCGCTTGGGCGGCAAGCCCTGCCCTACCCACCAGCACGCCTACCGACTGCTCGACGCTGTCCGGCCGGATAGCGGTTGCCAGCACTTTGCCGTCGCGCTCGTAAGTCAGTTCGATTCGTTGGCCAGGGCTGGCGCGGAAGAGTTCCGTCCATGCCTGCCAGCTTTCGATGGGCTTCCCATCGGCGGTCAGCAGCTTGTCGTTTTCCTTCAAACCTGCTTTTTCGGCCGGACTATCAACCAAGACTTTGCCGATGCGGTTAGTAATTCTAAAAGGCAAAAGGCCGATGTTGCCTTGGTTTTTCGCAACTTTACCTGCTTCAGGCGTACCGGCAGCATCAATTATGCGGACGGCTTGGGCATTTGAGGCCGTCTGAACGGCGACTTTTACAGGACCAGATTCAAGGTTCAACACCATCTCGGTTTGCGCATCGCTCCAGTCTTTTACGGCGATTCCGTTGACCGATACAATCTTGTCGCCTGCCTGAAAACCTGCTTTGGCGGCAATACTGGCAGGCTCGACCATGCCGACATAGGGGCGCAACTCGGTTACGCCGAAGGAAAAGCTCAAACCGTAAAGCAAAACGGCCAAAATCAAATTGGTCAAAGGGCCGGCGGCAACAATGGCGATGCGCTTGGCCGGATGCTGCTTGTCAAAGGCGTAGGGCAAATCTGCTTCCGCCACCTCGCCTTCGCGCGTATCGACCATTTTAACGTAACCGCCCAGCGGAATCGGGGCAAGACACCACTCGGTATCGCCGCGTTTTCGGGTGAAAAAGGGCTTACCGAAGCCGACGGAAAAGCGCACGACTTTAACGCCGCACCAGCGGGCAACAATATAGTGTCCGAACTCATGCAGGCTGACCAAAATCAGAATGGCGACGATAAAGGCTAAAAAGGTTTGCAAAAAAAATCCCCTGAGTGGAATGTGATCATCAACGGATAAGGCCGTCTGAAAACCGATTATAAAGGCAGTTGCTCCATTTTGTCTGCCTAAATGCCAAGCGGTTGACGTTTCAGACGGCCTGTCATTGGAGCTTTATTGTTTACCGATAAAGGCTTCTGCCTGTCTGCGTGTTTGCGCGTCTTGCGCCAGCAAGCTTTCAATATCATGATGGCCGTCTGAAAAATCTTGGGCAAGGCAGTGGGCAACGACTTTGGCAATATCGGTAAACTTAATGCGTTTATCTAAAAAAGCGGCCACGGCCACTTCGTTGGCAGCGTTCAACACGCAAGGCGCGGCACCGCCTGCATTCATGGCCTGATAGGCAAGTTTCAAACATGGGAAACGGTCAAAGTCAGGCTTTTGGAAGGTCAATGCGGACAATGCGCCGAAATCCAACTCGCCCACGCCGGAATCGATGCGTTCGGGCAGGCCCAAGCAATAAGCAATCGGCGTACGCATATCGGGATTGCCCAACTGCGCCAATACCGAACCATCGCGATAACGCACCATGCTGTGTATCACGGATTGCGGATGGATGACGACTTCCAGTTTTTCCGACGGAAAGTTAAACAGCCAATGCGCCTCAATCAACTCCAAGCCCTTATTCATCATTGACGCGGAATCAACGGAAATTTTGCGACCCATGCTCCAATTCGGATGCTTGACCGCCTGCTCGGGCGTAATGCTGTCAAATGTACTTAAATCGGTGTTAAGGAAGGGCCCGCCTGATGCAGTCAGGATAATCGAATTGATACCGTGCTCATTCAGACGGCCTGTGTAATCCCTTGGCAATACTTGGAAGATGGCGTTGTGTTCGCTGTCAATCGGCAAGACGGCGGCGCCGTTTTGACGGGCAGTTTCCATGAACAATGCGCCGGAAACCACCAGCGTTTCTTTATTGGCCAGATAAATGGTTTTGCCCTTTTGAGCGGCGGCTAAAGCCGAGGGCAGACCGGCCGCACCGACAATGGCACACATCACGCCGCTGACTTCATCGGCCGAAGCCACATCAATCAGGGCTTGAGCACCATATAAAACCTGCGTATCGATGCCTTCTTGTTTGAGTTTCTTTTCCAGCTCGGCCGCATGGCCGGCATCGCCGACAACGGCATATTCCGGGCGGAACTGTTTGCATTGCGCCGCCAGCTTGTCCACCTGCCTATGCCCTGCCAGCGCGAACACGCGGAATTTTTCGGGATGGCGGGAAACAACGTCCAAAGTGCTTTCGCCTATGCTGCCGGTACTGCCTAATATGGTCAGAACTTGTTGTGTCATGGTGTGTTCTTTGTGTGCTGTGCAAACGGTATTCATTGTGTTTGAAATAGATTTCTTTGCCGTTTCCAATTTTCAGACGGCCTTTTACCTCCCGGCTAAACAGGCCGTCTGAAAGAATTACTCAATGCCGTATTCGATGGTAACAACCAGTCGGACTTGTTTGCCGACGGTGCTTTTATCGTAAGAACCGCCGTATTCGTCATCCTCGCTGCTGCCGGTGTCGGCATAGATGTTGAACGAGCCTTGCGAAGCAGAACGCATGGCGCCCACTTTGCCGCCGCCGGTTTTGGCAAATTCGGCCGCACGTTTCTGCGCATCCTCAGTCGCCTGCGTGATCAAATCGCGTTTGATGGTTTCCAAATTGCCCAGCAAATATTGCGGATTGTCAAAGCGGATAAATTCGTTTTGCGCACGGAAATTCAAGATGGCGCGCTGGGCGGCTTGGATTTTGTCCAGTTTTTTGGTGTTGACCACAATATTGAGGTCGCCGTCGTAGCCGTTGGGCGTGCGGGTTACGTTGCCCAGTTCGTCGCGGGTTTCATTGAAAACGCGCGACACTTCGGGCAGGCCCACTTTCATTTCAGCCGCCGCAAAGCCTTGCTCGCCCAAAAACTTAGACAACTTCTTGCGTCTTGCCGTCAGCAAATCCAAAACTTCCTGATAGCTCTCGCCGTGCGCGTTCACGCCCGTATTCCACGTCGCACTGTCGGATTGGAAGTTTTTCTCCGCCAAACCTTTTACGGTAATCGTCCCCGGTTGGCGCAGATTCTTAAACTGCACGCCCAAAATAAACGCCGCAGCCATCAATCCCAGTGCCAACAATACGCCCAAAATCGATAAAGATGAAATCTGTTTTTGTTCGGACATAATCAGCTCCCTCAACAATGTGAGACAGGCGGTTTAAAACAAATATACAAAGGCGGCATAAATGCTGATAACGGCAATCAGGCTGTCCACACGGTCGAACACGCCGCCGTGTCCCGGCAGCAGATTGCTGCTGTCTTTGATACCGGCCGCACGTTTGAGCCAGCTTTCCAACAAATCGCCGCACACGCTGACAACGGTCAGAATCAAGCCGATCAAAATAGTTTTTAGCCAACCGGCTTCAAAAGCAAGCCAACCGGCTTTCCATACGATGGTCATGTACACGGCAACGCATAATGCACCGCCGATCGCACCTTCCCAGCTTTTACCCGGGCTGATGGTCGGCGCAATTTTGCGCTTGCCAAACGACTTGCCGCAGAAATACGCGCCAATATCGGCCACCCATACCAAGCCCATAATCGCCAATAAAGACAGCGCGTCTTCAGGCTGAGGGCGCAGGTAAACCAGTGCGAACCAAAACGGCATCACCAACAACCAACCGACCGTGTAAGCCTGCCAGCCGCCGTTTAGCTTCCATTTCGCTTTCAGCCACCAAGGCATGACAATCAGCCAAAACGCCAATACGACACACCAAACCAAATTGGGCAGCTGCCAACCGCCGGCATAGGCAATCACACCGAACACCAGCGTTGACGCCAAATAATGATTGATTTTCAGCTTGTCCAAGCCGCTCATGCGGGCATATTCCCACAAAACCAACATAGCAATCAGGCCGCAAAACGCCGCCCACAGCCACATAGGTGCATAAAACAGCATGACCAGCATCAGTGGCAAGAGCCACAGCGCCGTTAAAATCCGTTGTTTCAACATAATTCTCAACCCCGTTGCTGCTCAACCGGCAGCTGTTCGGAAGTCCGCCCGAAGCGGCGCTCCCGTTTTTGGAACGAAGCAATCGCCTCGTTCAGCGATTTCTCATTAAAATCAGGCCACAGCGTATCCGTAAAATACAATTCCGCATACGCCATCTGCCACAGCAGGAAATTACTGATGCGCGTCTCGCCGCCGGTGCGGATAAACAAATCCGGCTCGGGTGCATCGCCCAACATCAAATAGCGCGACAACGCCTCTTCCGTAATCTCTGTTGCACCCTCGGCAATCAACTGATTTGCCGCCTGCAAAATATCCCAGCGGCCGCCATAATCGGCGGCAATGCTCAAAGTCAAACCGGTATTGTTTGCCGTCAACGCCTCGGCCGCCTCAATCCCCTTCAGGATTTCAGCATTAAACCGCTCACGGCTGCCGATGACTTTCAAGCGCATATTGTTATCGTGCAAACGGCGCACCTGCTTTTGCAAAGCCTGCAAAAACAGCCCCATCAGAAAAGAAACCTCTTCCTCGGGGCGTCGCCAGTTTTCAGTCGAAAAAGCAAACACGGTCAAATACCGCACACCCAGCTCAGCACAATGCTTCACCATGTTCTCCAGCGCATCCAAGCCGCGCTTATGCCCCATCACACGGGGAAGAAAACGCTTCTTTGCCCAACGTCCGTTGCCGTCCATAATCACGGCAATATGTCGGGGGATGGCAGAGTGTTCCAAAATCGTCTGCGTACTGCTTTTCATGTCTGCCTTTCAGGGAGCAAACCGTCCAAAGGCCGTCTGAACGGTTTGCACACAGGATTAAATCGCCATCAAATCTTCTTCTTTGGCCGCCAAGAGCTTGTCCGCCTCAGCAATGTATTTGTCGGTCAATTTCTGAACCGCTTCCTCGCCACGGCGGGCTTCATCTTCAGAAATTTCTTTGTCTTTCAACAATTTTTTGATGTGGTCGTTTGCATCACGGCGCACATTGCGGATAGACACGCGGCCCTCTTCCGCCTCGCCGCGTACCACTTTGATCAAATCTTTACGGCGTTCCTCAGTCAGCATAGGCATAGGGACACGGATCAAATCGCCGACAGAAGCAGGGTTCAGGCCCAAGTTGGAGTCACGGATCGCTTTCTCGACTTTTGAAGCCATATTGCTCTCGAAAGGTTTCACACCAATCGTACGCGCATCCAAAAGCGTTACGTTCGCTACTTGACTCACAGGCACCATGCTGCCCCAGTATTCCACTTCCACTTGGTCAAGCAGGCCGGTATGCGCACGGCCGGTACGCACCTTAGCCAAGTTTTCTTTCAATACTTCCAGAGAACGCTGCATTTTGCCTTCAGCTGTCTTTTGAATATCATTAATCATCTTATACTTTCAATTTCATAGGAATAAAACAGGATTAACCGAGAATAGTACCGTTAAACCGCCCTCACGACAAGGCTTTACGCCCCAACAGCCTTGTTTTCTAACCGATATTTAACATCAAACAAAATAAAGGCCGTCTGAAAATCTTTCAGACGGCCTTTATTGTTTCAAGCAACTACATCAACTCAGCCTTTTGGCTTGATTTATTTGCCGACTGACCCAAGCTGAAATCTCCCTATCATTTTCAATCGGCATCTAATCTTAATAACTCAAAAGCTAACAGCTTGTACTCTTGGTAATTAAAGTTAACTCTCCCTCAATATCTATCTACCATCACTATCGGAAACCTTCTCTCTAAAGTAATGAAGTTCACAAGGTAGATCCAATATAATAACCTGTTTTCCTATGCAAATTTTCACATTGATTTGCAAAATTTGTATAAAAACTGTATTACGTTATAATTGGTTTTATTCGAATCCGTTATTTAATTCACCTGAAAACGAACAGATAAATGCAAATTAACTGGAGAATATCTATGAACAAACTACTCATTCTATGCTCAACATTAGCGCTTTCTGCCTGTGTTGTACCACATCCTTATACCTCAACCGAATATCAAAAATATAAACAAAGTGATTTGAAAGTACCAAACCAACCTTATCCTATACGTTTAGAGGGAGAGTTCGAGCGTAATGGTAAGCCTTTCCCTAAAGTAAATCCGGCTCTAACAAAAGCTGCCAAAATTGCACTAAACGGAACAAAGATTGTAACAGTAGACCCGCAAGCCCAAAACAGCCTGAAAATCCATGCCAACAATATCGCCGATATTGGTGGTGCAGTAGGTAACGGTATAAAAACAGGTCTGACTTTCGGATTAGCAGGCAGTACAGTTCAGGATTACTATCAATTCTACTGTAGCTACTCAGATGGCAAAAAAGAATTAAACCGTTCCGAATTTAATCACGCTATTGTGACTACTATTGGTTTAACCTCCACACCAAAAGAGCTGACTCCCCATAGCAATCTGGATCAGGCATTTATCTCTGTAACTAAAGATATTGTTGTTAATTGCTTAGGCGACTTGCAAAACAAAGGTTTCTTGTTACCTGAAGCGGCCAATACCAATGCCGGCAGCAACTGAAATTTCTGAAGATGTTGCCAAAGCTGCCATTATGAAACTGAATATGGCAACTCCAGGTCAATGTTCCAAAGCTCATCCCTAAAACAATCCTTACTTGATATAAAAAGGCCGTCTGAAAATCTTTCAGACGGCCTTTTCCCTATTCAAATCCGATTCCTACTCTCTATTTCGCTCATTCCAAAAGTAACGCCATACAAAGCATGGGAAGGCAAAAATCAGGTAGAGGCAGACAACGGTCGCGTAAAACTCCCAATCTTGGGCATGCACGGCACCGGCGCGTGATTCGAGGATATAGGCGAGGATCGCGGTAAGAAGGAAGCCCGCCAGCAATTCGATCAAGTGATGGCCGATGTGTTTGCGTTTCAGGGCGATGATGCCGAAAAATTTGGTGGTAATAAAGGGGGTGTTGGCAAAGATAAGTGCCAACAGCAAAAGAATGTACATGGATGCGGTCATGGTGGTCTTTCTGTTTTCAGACGGCCTGTGTGTGATTTTAACATGTTGAACGGGCATTCTTGCCCATCATTATCCGTGGAATATTCAATCTCTTGATGACATCCGCCTAATATTTGTCCGAAGGCTTGAGGCCGTCTGAACTTTGGGTATATTTCACCCGGATGCGAATCCTAACAAAAACGGCGGCTTTGGAACGGCCGCCGTCGGTTTTGTTTAAAGCTTACAGGGTATTTTCCAATGCTTTGGCACACCAGTCGATAACGGTTTGCGGCATGATACCCCACAGGAGCAGCAGGAAGGCATTGACCGTCAGGACAAATTTGGCGGCATAGTTGCTGCCGACCGGCTGGTCATGGTCAGGCGCATCGAAGTAGATGACTTTGACCACGCGCAGGTAGTAGAACGCACCAATCAGCGACATGATGACGGCAAATACGGACAACCAAACATGGCCTTGTTTCAAGAGCGCCATAATCACGCCGAATTTAGCGTAGAAGCCCATCAGCGGCGGAATACCCGCCATGGAGAACATGGACAGCAGCATCAAGAAGGCAAACCATGCATGGCGTTGGTTAAGGCCTGCGAGGTCTTTGATGTTTTCACATTCAATGTCTTTGGTGGACAATACCATCAAAACGCCGAAGCTGACAGCCGCCATCAAAGCATAGGTAATGGCGTAATACAGGCCTGCGGTAAAGCCGACTGCGCCTGCCATAAACGCCAACAGGATAAAGCCCATGTGCGATACGGTGGAGTAGGCAAGCATACGTTTGATATTGGTTTGCATGATGGCGGCAAGGTTACCGACCACCAAAGAAGCAACGGCAAGAATGGCCAACATCGGCGCCCAGTCTGAATGTATGGTACCCATACCGGTAACAAGGATACGGAATGCAAAGACAACAGCGGCAATTTTCGGAGCCGTACCCACAAAGGCGGTAACAGAGGTCGGCGCGCCATCGTACACATCGGGTACCCACATATGGAATGGAACCGCACCCAATTTAAATGCAATGGCAACTACAATAAACACCATACCCAATTTCAACAACCATTCATTGGCCTGCTCATTGAAAGCAGAAGCCAAGACGGAAGCAAAATCGAGGGAACCGGTGGCGCCGTAAACCATGGAAATACCATAGAGCAGCAAGCCGGAAGCCAACGCGCCCAATACGAAATATTTCAGCGCAGCCTCGGCAGAGCGGCCGGAATCGCGGCGCAGGGCAATCATGGCGTACAGCGACAAAGACAACAATTCCAAACCGATATACGCAGTCAGGAAATGTGCCGCGCTGACCATGACGCTCATGCCCAACAGGGCAAACAGCGACAGGGTGTAAAACTCGCCTTTAAAAATTTGGCGGTCTTGGTTGTACGGTTTACTGTAAATAAACAGACCGAAAGTCAGCGCATACAGCACCAGTTTTGCCAAACGGGACATGCCGTCTGCAATATACATACCGTGAAAGGCATCGACACTGCCCTGTTCCCATACCGCCAATTGGGTAACGGCCACGATGATGACTGTTCCCAAACTCATCAGATGGGTCAGATAGCGGTTTTTATCGCAAATCCACAAGTCTGCCAGCAATACGACACCCAATAGCGCAAGCAGCACGATTTCGGGCATGGCGGGCATTAAATTCAAATCAGACCAGTTCATTTACACACCTCAAATCTTGCTTTGTGCCACATGGGCAATCAAATCGTTTGCCGCTTGATGCACCACTTCGATAAACGCTTGCGGATACAGACCCATGCCCAAAACAGCAACCGCCAAAATCGCCAAAATCGCAAATTCGCGGCAATTGATGTCTTTCATTTCGGCAACGTGCGGATTGTGGATCGCACCAAAAATAACGCGTTTGTACATCCACAGGGTATAAGACGCACCGTAAATCAAGGTCATGGCAGCCAACGCGCCTACCCAAAAATTCACTTTAACCGCGCCCATAATCACCATAAACTCGCCCACGAAGCCGGAAGTTGCAGGCAGACCGGCATTGGCCATACCGAACAACATCATAAACGCCGCAAACTTAGGCATCACATTGACCACGCCGCCATAGTCGGCAATATTGCGGGTATGCAGGCGGTCGTACATCACGCCGATACACATAAACATCGCGGCAGACACAAAACCGTGGGAAATCATTTGAACGATTGCGCCTTTCAATGCCCAGTCATTCAGTTGGCCGTTTACAAACAGGAACATGCCCAAAGTGACAAAACCCATGTGGCTGATGGAAGAGTATGCCACCAGTTTTTTCATATCGGTTTGCACCAAAGCCACCATACCGATGTAAATCACGGCAATCAGGCTCAATACGATGATCACGGGGGCAAAATAGCGTGCCGCATCCGGCATAATCGGCAGGATAAAGCGCAAGAAACCATACGCACCCAGCTTCAGCGTAATGGCCGCCAACACCATCGAACCGCCAGTTGGCGCTTCAACGTGGGCATCCGGCAACCAAGTGTGCACAGGGAACATCGGCACTTTTACGGCGAATGACAGGAAGAATGCTACAAACAAAAGCTGTTGCACGCCCAACGGAATCTGTTTGATGTTTTGGAAATCGACAATAGAGAAGCTGCCTGTTTGATAGTACAGGTAAACCATGGCAACCAGCATCAAAAGCGAACCCATCAGCGTATAGAGGAACAGCTTGACCGACGCATAGACGCGACGCGGGCCGCCCCATACACCGATAATCAGGTACAGCGGAATCAGCATACCCTCGAAGAACACATAAAACAGAATCGCATCCTGCGCGGCAAACGCGCCGTTAATCAAACCCGACATAATCAGGAAAGCGGCCATATACTGCGCCGGACGTTTCTGAATGACTTCCCAACCGGCCAATACCACCAACAGCGTAATAAACGCATTCAAGATGATAAAGAGCACTGAAATACCGTCCACGCCCAATGCGTAGTTGATTTTCAGCAGCGGAATCCACTCGTGGAACTCGGTAAACTGATAGCCGCCGCTCAAACGGTCGAAACCGGTAAACAGGGGCAGCGTTACCAAGAAACCGGCAAGCGCACCCATGAAGGCAAGCACACGCGCCAGCGGCGCACGGCTGTCCTTACCGGTCGCCAAAACCAGCACACCTGCGGCGATGGGTATCCATATTGCCAAGCTGAGTAGGTAGTTGGAAAACATAGTGGTTAACCTGTGGTTAAAATAAAAAATATAGTTGTATGGGTTGGTTTCCAGACGACATTTCAGGAGGCCGTCTGAAAAAGATTGTGTATTTTGTGTACGGCAAAATCAAGAAAAATGTATATCTGCCGTCATTCTCTTATTCTGTTGCTGTCTCAAACCTTCTTTTCAGACGGCCTCAAACACTGTCCTCTTTCTCAATCACCAGAATCCGCGCCTCGCCGCACGGATGGGCGACGTGTTCCGTGCCGATTCCTGCGTAAAAGATATCCCCGCTTTTCAAACGAACGATGTGTTCTTCGCCGTTTTCTCGGTAGTGCATCTCAACTTCGCCATCCATCACGGCAAACACTTCCTCGCCGTCGTTGATGTGCCATGTGTAGGGCTGGTTCGTCCAGTGCAGGCGCACGGTGGTGCCGTTCATATTGGCGATGTCAAGTGCACCCCATGCGCGGAAAGCGGTAAATTCGGCGGAGCGGATGGTTTGTGTGTCCGACATGTCTTTTTCTCGCCTCTATATTTCAGACGGCCTCTTCCCTATTTTTCTTGTCAAAACCGTTATCCGAAGATTTTGACTACGCCCCGTCGGTACGGTTGGTGTCCATCTCAAGTTTAATGAACGCATCAATCATGCTGCGCCAAACTGCTTCTGCTACTTCGGGCGACAAACCGGCCTTTTCGGCATAAGCGCGGCGAGAGGCAATCACTTGAGCCACCCGTTCGGGCGCGGAAACCGCCTGCACATCGTTTTTAGGTTTCAGACGACCAGCCTGCCGTACCAATTTCTGCCGACGGGCGAGTAATTCGATTAATCCCTTATCCAAACCGTCGATGGCTTCGCGGACTTCGTCCAGGGTTTGCGGTAATTTATCTTCAATCATTGTTGCTCAAATTTTCTTTTTCAGACGGCCCTATACACAAACTATAGACAGGCCGTCTGAAATCCCTCTTTTATCGGAACAATCCCCAGAAGGTCATGCCGAGCAGTACCAATACGCCGAATACCATAGCGGCGGCATAGGTATAGATGAAGCCGGTTTGGACTTTGCGTACCTGCGCGGCAATCGCGCCGACCAGTTTGGCGGAGCCGTTGACGATGCCGTTGTCGATAATGGCGGTATCGCCGACTTTCCAGAAGAAGGTACCCAGTGCGCGTGTGCCTTTGGCGAAAATGTTGAAATACAGGGCGTCGAGGTAGTATTTGTTTTCAAACAAAACGTAAATCGGACGGAACGCCTGTGCAATTTTCGCAGGCAGGTGCGGCAGTTTGACGTACAAGAGCCATGCGCTCAATACGCCTGCGATAGCAAGGTAGAGTACAGGCGAATGCAGGCTGTGCGACACCATTGCCAATGCGCCGTGGAACTCTTCCTTCATGATGTGCATGGTCGGATGCGCGTCGGTATTGACGAAAATCACGTCTTTGAAGAAATCGCCGTAAAGCATAGGCTCGATGGCAACGTAGCCGATGATGACGGACGGAATGGCCAGCAGAATCAAAGGCAGGGTAACAACCAGCGGGCTTTCGTGCGGATTGTCGTTTTTACCCAAACCGTGATGCTCTTCGCCATGATGATCGTCATGATGTTCAGGCAGGCTGCGCCATTTCTCTTCGCCGTGGAACACCATAAAGTATTGGCGGAACGCGTAAAACGCGGTAACGAACACGCTTGCGAGGACGGCAAAATAAGCAAAGCCGCTGCCCGGCAGGGTGCTGTATTTCGCTGCTTCGATAATCGAATCTTTGGAATAGAAGCCGGAGAAGAACGGCGTACCGATCAGCGACAAGTTACCGATCAGCATGGTCAGCCAAGTAATCGGCATGTATTTTTTCAGATTGCCCATGTGGCGCATATCTTGGTCATGGTGCATACCGATAATCGCGCTACCTGCGGCCAAGAACAACAAGGCTTTAAAGAAAGCGTGGGTCATCACATGGAACATCGCCACGGAATAGGCAGACGCACCCAGAGCCACGGTCATATAGCCCAGTTGCGACAAGGTGGAATACGCAACCACACGTTTGATGTCGTTTTGAATCACGCCCAAGAAACCCATAAACAGGGCAGTAATCGCACCGATTACCATGATGACTGACAGCGCAGTGCTGCTCATCTCATAAATCGGCGACATACGCGATACCATGAACAGACCGGCGGTAACCATGGTTGCGGCGTGAATCAATGCAGAAATCGGGGTCGGGCCTTCCATCGAATCAGGCAGCCAAACGTGCAGCGGGAATTGCGCCGATTTACCCATCGCACCCACAAACAATAGCAAACAGGTTACGGTAATCAAAGACCATTCCACACCGGGGAACAGTTGGATAGTGGCCGTCTGAACATTAGGCAGATAAGCGAATACATCTTGATAGCGCAGGCTGCCGCCGAAATAGGCAAGCACCAAGCCGATACCGAGCAAAAAGCCGAAGTCGCCGACACGGTTGATCAAAAAGGCTTTCAGGTTGGCAAATATTGCGCTCGGACGTTTGAAATAGAAACCAATCAAAAGGTACGACACCAAACCCACAGCCTCCCAGCCGAAGAAGAGCTGGATGAAGTTATTGCTCATAATCAGCATCAACATGCTGAAAGTAAACAAAGAAATATAGCTGAAGAAGCGTTGGTAGCCGACTTTTTCATCGTGCATATAGCCGATGGTGTAGATATGTACCATCAACGACACACCGGTAACCACGACCATCATCATCGCCGTCATCGTATCGACCAAGAAGCCGACGGAGAAATCCAAACCGCCCATTGTCAGCCAGGTATAAACGTTCTCGTCAAACTTGGTACGGCTGCCATTGAGGAATCCCCACAGCACATAAGCCGACAGCACGGCAGACACCGCCACACCGAGTATTGTTACGGTATGCGCACCGGCACGTCCGATTTTATTGCCGAACAAACCCGCAATCAGCGAGCCTGCCAAAGGCACAAGGGCAATTACCAAATATAAAGTCATGTCGTTCATGATTACCCTTTCAACTCATCCAAATCGGCAACGTTGATTGTTTTTCTGTTACGGTACACCAGCACCATAATCGCTAAACCGATGGCGGATTCAGCAGCGGCAACGGTCAGTACGAAGAATACGAAAATCTGTCCGGCAGTATCGCCCAAATATTGGGAGAAGGCGATAAAGTTGAAGTTCACCGCTAAGAGCATCAGCTCGATGGACATCAGCAATACCAGCACGTTTTTGCGGTTCATAAAGATACCCATTGCGCTGATACCGAACAGGAGCGCACCCAATACCAGATAATGCGTCAAGGTAATCATGCTTTGCCCTCCCCTTCCGGCTTGAGGCCGTCTGAAACTTCGCTCTCTTCAACAAATTCTTTTTGCGGTTTCACAGCTTCCATTTTTACCAAGCGCATACGGCCTTGATCAGCGCGTACTTTGACTTGGTCGGCAGGATCCATACGTTTCGGATTGAAAGTTTTGCGGTGAACCAGCGCAATCGCCGCCACCATACCCAACAGCAGCAATACCGCCGCCAACTCAAACGGCAGCAGATAATCGGTATAAATACGGCTGCCCAAATCGCGGATATTGTTGTAATCGGCCGGAATGTCTTTCATCAGACCAAATGCGGCCAGGTCGGTTTTCGGGTTGACCAAAATCAGGATCAGGGCAACCGCCAACAATGTGCCGACCACGCCGGCAACAGGCGCATGACGCCAGAAACCGGCGCGCATTTCTTCAATGTCGATGTTCAACATCATCACGACGAACAGGAACAACACCATCACGGCGCCGACATACACGACCACCAGCGTAACGCCCAAAAACTCTGCCTGCATCAGCATCCAAATCATCGCGCTCACGCAGAAGGTCAGCACCAGATGCAAAGCAGCATGGACAGGGTTTTTCGCAGTAACAGTACGCAGCGCGCCGTATAGGACGATGGCGGCCAACAAGTAAAACAGAATAAGTTGAAAGCTCATAATTTACACTTTCCGTTTTAGAATATTTCAATAATTTTTGCGTTTTGGCTTTATCGGACGTGGTTTATTGGTTGCACCAAATAACTTAAAAATTCATTCGTGTATCAAGTTATTTGTAGGTTAACAAATTACTCTACGCCAAGTCTCTCTTTAGCATATTTTTTAATCTTGTTGACTTCGCTAAAATACCATCTACCTTCATAAACTTTATCATCCTTATATAATTTTTTTGCCAATTCAAAAAAACCCTCACCCGGAATTTTATGCTCCTTCGATACAACTAACGCACTTAACATAAACCCATGAGACAAATATGTTTTTTCACTAATCTGTGCCAAAAGATGACTCATCGCTACACTATGTGCATCTATTTGTATTGTTTTAATTACCGATGCTAATGTGCTATAAAAAATATATTCTCTTTGACCTAATATCGCTGCTTGTTTGATTAAATACTGTTCTGCCTCTAACTTAGCCTTTTCCCAGTCACTCAAATCATAACCAAAATCTTCTTCCATAAAATTCAACCTTTAAATTTTTAGCTTGTTGTACGGACTACTTCTAGCGATTTCAGGATACTTGAATTTTGCTAACACAAGCGTTCCCATTCTTCACCGGTACGGCGCGTCAGCGGCTTTGCGTTTGGCGATTTCAGCTTCGTATTTGTCGCCAATGACCAAAAGAATCGGCTTGGTCATGTGCAAGTCGCCTTTTTTCTCGCCGTGGTATTCAAAAATATGGGTTTCTACAATCGCATCGGTCGGGCAGGCCTCCTCGCAGAAACCGCAGAAGATGCACTTGGTCAGGTCGATGTCGTAACGCTTGGTGCGGCGGGTGCCGTCTTCGCGTTCTTCCGATTCGATGTTAATCGCCATTGCCGGACAAACTGCCTCACACAATTTACACGCAATACAGCGCTCTTCGCCATTCGGATAACGGCGTTGCGCATGCAGGCCGCGGAAACGCACGGATTGCGGCGTTTTCTCTTCGGGGAAATAAATTGTGTCTTTGCGGGCAAAAAAGTTTTTGAGCGTTACGCCCAAGCCTTTGACCAATTCGCCAAGCAGAAAGGTTTTTACTAAGTTAGCCATATTTATGTTCCCTCAAAACAGGGATTTCGTTAGGTATTCAAAATCGCTTTGTTCAGACGGCCTCAAGATGCCGTCTGAAACTTATTTCCACAAATTCAGCGGTGAAATCATCCACACGCCCAAAATCACGATGTAGGCGAAGCCGATCGGAATCAGCACTTTCCAGCCCAAACGCATGATTTGGTCGTAACGGTAGCGTGGGAAAGTTGCACGGATCCACAGATACCAGTACAACACCGCCGCCATTTTCACGAACATCCAGAATGCGGAAGGCGTACCGATAAAGCCCCAGCTTTGCGGGAACGGAGACAACCAGCCGCCGAGGAACATCAGCGATGTCAGCGCGGCAATCAGAATCATGAAAATGTATTCGGCAAGGAAGAACAGCGCGAATGCGAAGCCAGAGTATTCAACGTGGTGGCCGGCAACGATTTCAGATTCACCCTCTGCCACGTCAAACGGCGCGCGGTTGGTTTCAGCAACGGCGGAAATCAGATAGACGATGAAGATGGGGAAGAGCGGCAGCCAGTTCCACGAGAATACCGAACCGCCGGCAATACCTTTGGCTTGTGCGGCAACGATGTCGGAGAAGTTCATGCTGCCCGATACCATCACAACGCACACCAGCGCGGCACTCATGGCAATCTCGTAGGAAATGCTTTGCGCGGAAGCACGCATTGCACCCAAGAACGAATATTTGGAGTTGGAAGCCCAGCCCGCGATGATCACGCCGTAAACCGACAGCGAGGTAATCATCAGGATGTACAAAAGGCCGATATTGATATTGGTCAGCACCCATTCTTCGTTGAACGGAATCACTGCCCACGCCGCAAAAGACGGGGCGAGCGACATAATCGGGCCGATGTAGAACAGGGCTTTGTTTGACAGCTTCGGACGGGTTACCTCTTTAAACAAGAGTTTGAACACGTCGGCAAACGGCTGAATCAGACCCCACGGGCCGGTTACGTTCGGGCCGACGCGAAGCTGCATAAAGCCGATGACTTTACGTTCGAAATACGTCAGGTAGGCAACGGTCAGAATCAGCGGAATCAGGATAATCACAATTTTGACGATGACGGATACCACCAAGCCTACGGTAATACCCAAATCGCCCAGACCGAGCGTTGCGGCAAAGAGGTTTTGGAACCATTCTTGCATGATCAAGCTCCCGCCAGTTCAATAGTGTCCATCAACGCACCCAGCGCGGCATTTTCTGTATGCAGCGGCAGATGCACCACGTTTTCAGGCAAACCGGCATCGGCTTTGACGGTAACCGATACGCTTGCGCCGTTTTGTTTGGCGACAGCGGTTTGTCCGTCTTGCAGGCCCAAGCGTGCCAATGTGTTCGGATTCACACGCGCGGCAGGCACAGCGGCATGGCTGGTTTCTTGCAACGGTGCGGAACGGCGCACGATAGAATCAGTGTGATAAATACCGACGCCGCCGACACGAACGAGGCGGTCTGAGGCCGTCTGAACGCCCTCCCCTGTCCATGTGCTGCGGTTGTCCAGTTTGGACGGCAGGCTTTCCACGTCCAGCGCATCTTTCAGAATCGAGGCGGTATCGTGGTATTCAAAACCTTTCAGGTCAAACAGGTTGCCCAATACGCGCAACACTTTCCACATCGGACGCGAATCGCCGAAGCCTTGTACCACGCCGTGGAAGGATTGCAGACGGCCTTCCATATTGATGAAGCTGCCTGAGGTTTCAGTAAACGGCGCAATCGGCAACAATACGTCGCACACGTCCAGCAGCGTTTCGCTGACAAACGGCGTAAACGCCATCACGCTTTTCGCCTGTTTCAACGCGGCTACGGCTTTTGCACCGGCAACCGTATCGATTTCAGGCTCGACGTTGAGCAGCAAGACTGCCTGTTTCGGCGCGTTTGCCATTTCGGCAACGCTCTCGCCCGAGTTCACGCCCAAAACATCCGCACCGACGCTGTTGGCGGCTTGCGGCAAAATACCCAGCACTGCGCCGGTCGCATCTGCCAGCTCTTGCGCGGCGGCATAAATGGCGGCGTAATCAGAATGGTTTTGCACTTCCGCGCCCAAAATCACTGCTGCTTTTTCAGCGTTTTTCAGGCTGGCGGTAACGGCGTGTTCCGCATTGGCAGACAGGTTTTTCAGACGGCCTGCCCACTCATCGAGATGCACCGCTTCTTGAGACAGAAGCGGCATAAACAATTCTTCTTTACTGCTGGCCAATACGCTCAAGGCCATGCGGTCTTTAGCGGCGCGGCGCAGGCGGGCGGTCAGGAGCGGCTGTTCTTTGCGCAAGTTCGCACCGACTACCAATACGGCATCGTTGTCAGCCAAAGATTCGATGCTTTGTCCCAACCATTGCGCACCTTTAAGGCCGTCTGAAAGACGTTTGTCTTGTTGGCGCAAACGGGTGGCAAAGTTTTTAACGCCCAAGCCGTCGGCAAGTTTTTTGGCCAGATACAGCTCTTCAACCGTATTCATCGGATTGGCCCAAACGCCGACTTGGTTTTGGTTGCCGTCTTTGGCGATACATTCGATCGCGCTGCGGACATATTCCAACGCGGTTTTCCAATCCACGTCCATCCACTCGCCGCCCTGTTTGATTTTCGGGTTTTTCAGACGGCTTTCGTGATACAGGCCTTCGTAGGCGAAACGGTCGCGGTCGGACAGCCAGCATTCGTTGATGGCTTCGTTTTCCAACGGCAACACGCGGCGGACGGTATGGTCTTTGGTTTGTACAATCAGGTTGCTGCCCAAAGCGTCATGGGCGGAAACGGATTTGCGGCGGTTCAATTCCCAAGTACGCGCGTTAAAGCGGAATGGTTTGCTGGTCAATGCGCCGACAGGACACAAATCGATGACGTTGCCTGATAATTCGGTTTCCACTGCTTTGCCGATAAAAGGCATGATCTCGGAATGTTCGCCGCGGTTGGCCATAGCGATTTCTTGCACGCCGGCGATTTCTTCGGTGAAACGAACGCAACGGGTACAGTGGATACAACGGCTCATTTCCTCGGCGGAAATCAAAGGACCCATGTCTTTGCCGACGACGGAACGTTTTTCTTCGGTATAACGGCTGGTATTTTTGCCGTAGCCCATCGCCAAATCCTGCAACTGGCATTCACCGCCTTGGTCGCAGGTCGGACAATCAAGCGGATGGTTGATGAGCAGGAACTCCATCACACCTTCTTGCGCCTCTCGGGCTTTTGCCGAATGCGTACGCACAATCATGCCGTCTGTAACCGGCGTGGCACAGGCGGGCAGAGGTTTGGGGGCTTTTTCTACGTCCACCAAACACATACGGCAGTTGGCGGCGATGGAAAGTTTTTTGTGGTAACAGAAATGCGGGATATAAGTACCGAGCTTGTGCGCGGCTTCAATCACCGTCGCGCCCTGCTCCACAGATACCTGTTTGCCGTCGATTTCGATTTGTAACATGGTTCGTTCCTAGTTACGGGTATTTAATAAATAATTCTTTTAGAGGCCGTCTGAAAACTTAGCACCACTTATTCGGTTTCATCGGTCCGCCGTGTTCGATGTAATGCACAAACTCATCACGGAAATGCTTGGTAAAGCTGCGGACAGGGAAGACGGCGGCATCGGCGAGGGCGCAGATGGTGCGGCCTGCCATTTGGTTGCCGACAGAATCCAACAAATCCAAGTCTTCCATGCGGCCTTTGCCTTCTACGATGCGGTGGATGATGCGGTAGAGCCAGCCCGTACCTTCTCGGCAAGGCGTACATTGGCCGCAAGACTCGTCGTAGTAGAAGTAGCTCAGGCGCTCAAGGGCTTTGACCATGCACACGTCTTCGTCCATCACGATAATCGCGCCGGAACCCAGCATCGAGCCTGCTTTGGAAATCGAGTCATAGTCCATATTGGTCTGCATCATGATGTCGGCAGGCAACACGGGCGCGGACGAACCGCCGGGGATAACAGCTTTAAGTTTTTTACCGCCGCGCATACCGCCCGCCATTTTTAAGACTTCGGCAAACGGCGTACCCAATGGCACTTCATAGTTGCCCGGACGCTCCACATGGCCGGAAATACAGAACAATTTGGTACCGCCTGCATTCGGAATACCTTTATCGGCAAACGCCTGTCCGCCGTCACGGATAATGAAGGGGACGGAGGAGAACGTTTCGGTATTGTTGATGGTAGTCGGTTTGCCGTACAGGCCGAACGAAGCAGGGAATGGCGGTTTAAAGCGCGGCTGGCCTTTTTTGCCTTCCAGCGATTCGAGCAATGCGGTTTCTTCACCGCAAATATATGCGCCGTAACCGTGGTGGGCGAAGAGTTCAAATTCAAAATCCGAACCCAAAATATTTTTACCTAAAAAGCCTGCGGCACGCGCCTGCTCCAAAGCGGCTTCAAAGCGTTGGTAGCCTTCGAAAATTTCGCCGTGGATGTAGTTGTAGCCGGCTTTCGCACCCATCGCATAACCGGCAATAATCATGCCTTCAATCAGGGCATGAGGATTGAACATGATGATGTCACGGTCTTTAAATGTACCCGGCTCGCCTTCGTCGGTGTTGCAAACCACATATTTTTCGCCCGGGAAGGAACGGGGCATAAAGCTCCATTTCAAACCGGTCGGGAAGCCCGCACCGCCACGACCGCGCAAGCCGGAGGCTTTGACTTCGTCAATCACATCGCTTTGCGAGATGTTTTCGGACAGGATTTTACGCAGGGCGGTATAACCGCCACGTTTGACGTATTCGTCCAATGTCCAGCAATCGGGATTGGCGGTATCCACTTGGTCAAAAATCACGCCTGATTGGTAAATAGCCATTTTTGGTGTGCCTGTTCGTTTTCGTATCGGTTGCAGCCGTTGTTTTCAGACGGCCTTTTATTTCAGTTCGGCAAGTTTCTTGTCAATCGCTTCTTCGGTCATAAAGCTGCACATGCTGTGGTTGTTGACCAGCATGACCGGTGCGTCGCCACATGCGCCCATGCATTCGCCTTCGACAAGGGTAAATTTGCCGTCGGGCGTGGTTTCGCCGTAGCCGATACCGAGTTTTTTCTTCAGGTATTCGCCGGTATCCATACCGCCGCGCAGGGCGCAGGGCAGGTTGGTACAAACGGTCAGTTTGTATTTGCCGATAGGCTCAAGGTCGTACATATTGTAGAAAGTAGCGACTTCGTAGGCTTGCGCAGGCGAGATGCCGATATAGTCTGCGACAAAAGCGATGGTCTCGGGAGCAAGCCAGCCTTTTTCGGTTTGGGCAATACGCAATGCGCCCATAATGGCGGAGCGGCGTTGGTCGGCAGGATATTTTGCCAACTCAATATCAATTTGTTTTAAGGATTCTGCGGATAACATTATCGGTCAACCTCCCCGAATACGATGTCCTGCGTACCGATGATGGCAACGACGTCGGCCAGCATGTGACCTTTTGCCATTTCGTCCATGCCTTGCAGGTGGGCGAAGCCGGGTGCGCGGATTTTCAGGCGGTAGGGTTTGTTTGCGCCGTCTGAAATGATGTAAACGCCGAACTCACCTTTTGGATGTTCGACAGCGGTGTAAGTCTCGCCCTCAGGAACGTGCATACCCTCGGTGAAGAGTTTGAAATGGTGAATCAGGTCTTCCATACCTGTTTTCATTTCGGTACGTTTAGGCGGGGCGAATTTGTGGTTTGTGGTGATGACCGGGCCGGGATTCACGCGAAGCCAGTCAACGCATTGTTTGATGATGCGAACGGATTGACGCATTTCTTCCATGCGACAGAGGTAGCGGTCGTAGCAGTCGCCGTTGACACCGACGGGGATGTCGAAATCCATTTTGTCGTACACTTCGTAAGGCTGTGTCTTACGCACGTCCCATTCCACGCCGGAACCGCGCAACATCACGCCGGTAAAGCCTTTTTGCATGGCGCGCTCAGGAGTGACAACACCGATGCCGACGGTACGCTGTTTCCAAATACGGTTGTCGGTCAGGAGGGTTTCGAGTGTGTCGATGTTTTTCGGGAAACGTTCGCAGAAGGCGTCGATAAAGTCGAGCATGGTGCCTTCGCGGGATTCGTTGAGCTGCTTCAATACTTTGGCGTTGCGGAATTTGCTGCTCTCGTATTTAGGCATGAAGTCGGGCAGGTCGCGGTAAACGCCGCCGGGACGGAAGTAGGCTGCGTGCATACGCGCGCCGGACACGGCTTCGTACAAGTCCATCAGCTCTTCGCGATCGCGGAAGGCGTAAAGGATGGCGGTCATCGCGCCGATGTCGAATGCGTGCGAACCGATGCCCATCAAGTGATTGAGGATGCGCGTTACTTCGGCAAACATGACGCGGATGTATTGGGCGCGGATAGGCACATCAATTCCGGCAAGTTTTTCTACCGCCAAGCAATACGCCTGCTCGTTGACCATCATGGAAACGTAGTCCAATCGGTCCATATAAGGCAGGGCTTGCAGGTAGGTTTTGGTTTCCGCCAGTTTTTCGGTGCCTCGGTGCAAGAGGCCGATATGCGGGTCAGCACGGACGATTTGTTCGCCGTCCAACTCCAAAATCATACGCAATACGCCGTGCGCCGCAGGGTGTTGCGGACCGAAGTTGATGGTGTAGTTTCTTAATTTATTGGCCACCGTAATTCTCCTCACGGACGATACGCGGCGTGATCTCGCGCGGCTCAATGGTAACAGGTTGATAAATCACGCGTTTTTGCTCTTCGTCGTAACGCATTTCGACATAGCCGGAAATCGGGAAGTCTTTGCGGAACGGATGTCCGACAAAGCCGTAATCAGTCAGGATGCGGCGCAGGTCGGGATGGTTGTTGAACATGATGCCGTACATATCGAAGGCTTCGCGCTCATACCAATCCGCGCTGTTGTAAATATTGACTACGGATTCGACCACGGGGAAGTCGTCGTCTGAAACCCAGACGCGTACGCGGATGCGTTGATTATTTTTAACGGAAAGCAACTGGCTGACGACAGCAAAGCGTTTGCCCTGCCATGCTTCGTTTTTGTAAGTGCTGTAATCGACGCCGCACAAGTCAACCAGAAGCTCGAAATGCAAATCTTCATGGTCGCGCAATGCGGTCATGACTGAAATATAGTGTTCGGGCAGACACTCGACGGTAATCTCGCCCAAAGCTGAAATGACTTTGCTTGCCTGCTCGCCGAGCACGCCGACGACGGTCTCGTATAAGTTTTGAATGCTTGCCATATCGTCCTCTCCTTACTCGTCACGCGCGATGGTGGAAGTGCGCTTGATTTTTTGCTGGAGCTGAATCAGGCCGTAAATCAGGGCTTCCGCAGTCGGCGGACAACCCGGCACATAAACGTCTACCGGCACGACACGGTCGGCACCACGCACAACGGAATAAGAATAGTGATAATAGCCGCCGCCGTTGGCACACGAGCCCATAGACAATACCCAGCGCGGCTCGGCGAGCTGGTCGTACACGCGGCGCAGTGCGGGCGCCATTTTGTTGGTGAGCGTACCCGCCACAATCATCAGGTCGGCCTGACGGGGGGACGGACGGAAAATGATACCGAAACGGTCCAGGTCATAACGCGCCATACCTGCGTGCATCATTTCCACGGCGCAACAGGCCAAACCGAAAGTAACCGGCCACAGCGAACCGGTACGCATATAGTTCAGCACCGTATCCGCGCTGGTGGTGATGAAACCTTTTTTCAAAACGCCTTCTATTCCCATTCCAGCGCACCTTTTTTCCATTCGTAAACAAAGCCTACCGTCAAAACGACGATAAACACCAGCATAGACCAGAAGCCGTATGTACCCAATTCTTTAAATACCACTGCCCACGGCAGCATAAACGCAACCTCCAAATCGAATAGGATAAAGAGGATGGCGACGAGGTAATAACGTACGTCGAACTTCATCCTTGCGTTTTCAAAGGCTTCGAAACCGCATTCGTAAGGCGCATCTTTTTCGGCGTAGTGGTGTTTCGGACCCAAAATAGTGCCGAGCAGGATAAACAGCACACCGGCCGCAAGGCCGACGAGGATGAATACGAGGACGGGAAAATAACTGGCCAACATGGTCGTACCTAACTGGTTGACAGACAAATCTTAAAAATAGATTACCATTTTATCGAATTTCAAAAGCCATTTAAAGGTAAATATCAGCAAATCAGCAAAAAAACCTCAATAAATTCAATAAAGTTATGAGAACAATTCTTATTTGTATTTAATATTTCTAAATTTTAATTTCGGTTTAATCATGTATCATTTCATTCGGATTCTCCGCCTATCCGATTTATGTCCCGAATCCGCCCTCTTTCCAATTCTCAATAAAACATAAGGCCGTCTGAAATAGATTATTTTCAGACGGCCTGTATACATCACATCCATTTAAATAGAAAAATCAATCGACACCTTTGAGCATGCGGTTCAATACCGGGGCGAGTACCAACAGGATACCGCAGGTTACTGCGCCGATGGTGGCCAGCATCCAGTAGAAGTCCAATGGCGACTGAGCATTGTAGTAGTCTTTAAACAACACTCCGCCCAAAGTAAAGCCGATGGACAATGCCAAGAAATTCAAAGCAACCATTTGTGTTTTAAACATGCTTGGGGCGATTTTGGTAGAAAACGACAGCGAAATCGGCGACAGCATCAGCTCGCCTATCGTAATCGCCAGCAATACCAGCATAAACACGATAATCGGCATCGGGGTTCCGGATGAAATATACGGAATAAAACTCAAATAAGAGACGCCGGTTACCAACATGGCCAGTGCAAACTTCAACGGCGTTTTAGGTTGGCGTTTGCCCATTTTCGTCCACACCGCCGCCATCACGCCGGAAAAGAGGACCACCCACATGGCCTGTATCGAATCTTTCCATGAAACAGGCACGGTAAAGCCGAAGAAAGTACGGTCCACCGTTTCGTCAAAATAGACCGTCGCAACGGTGTACACCTGAAACCAAACCGCCCAGAACATACAAATGGTCAAAAACAGCGGAATATAGGCCACAATATAGCGTTTATTGGCCGCTTCAACGTGGCTGCTGCCCAACAGGCGCGCGAAATAAGCGACGACGGTAACGATAACCACGCCCAAGAGCCAGCGGGAGAAGTTTTCAAGGGTGAGTGCGCCGGAAGCAATCACGCTGCCCAACACCAAAACCAGCAACACGCCGACAGCCATGGCGGTCTGCACCTTTTCAGGGCGCAACGGATTGGGAACCGGCGTATGCGGCAGGTTTTTACGGCCGCGCGAATACCACAGCAGGCCGAATGCCATGCCGACGGCCGCCGCGCCGAAACCGTAATGGAAACCCATCCTGTCTTGCAAAATACCGGTCAACAACGGGCCTAAGAAGCCGCCGATATTGATGGAAATATAGAAAATAGAGAAACCGGCATCGCGCAATTCGCGCAGGTCTTCCCGTTCATACAAAGAACCGACCATCGAACCGGCAGACGATTTCACGCCGCCGCTGCCCAGCGCGATAAACACCAAGCCCAGCAGCAATCCCATCAAACCCGGCACGATCGCCAATAAAATATGGCCGGTCATCACGACGATGCCGGCGATAAACAGGGTACGCTCCGCACCCCAAATGCGGTCGGCCAACCACGCACCGAGAATGGTGGACAGGTAAACGCTGCCGCCGTACGCGCCGACAATGCCGCCGGCCAAGGCTTTATCCATACCCAAACCGCCTTGACTCGCGGTGTAATACAGATAAATCAGCAGGATGCCCTGCATACCGTAGAAGGAAAAACGCTCCCACAGCTCAATATGGAATAGGGTGGATAATTGCAAAGGATGGCCGAAGAAAGTTTTCTCGGCAGAAGACAGCTTTTGACCGGACATTTAATAAGTTCTCCTAATTATATTGGACAGGATCAGGCTTCAGACGGCCTGTTATACCTACCAATCATTTTTATAGAAACTATATATTACCGCCAATCTTTGCATTTGCAAAACATGTTTTAATATTTGCAAAATAATGTTTCTTTCAAACTGAAAAATGCCGTCTGAAATCTTTCAGACGGCATTTTATGTTTTACGGTTTATACGCCTTGTTTCAGGCTGGCTTCGATGAAGCCGTCCAAGTCGCCGTCCAAAACGGCTTTGGTGTTGCCGACTTCGTAGCCTGTGCGCAAGTCTTTGATGCGTGAGGAGTCTAAGACGTACGAACGGATTTGGCTGCCCCAACCCACATCGGACTTGCCGTCTTCCAATGCCTGTTTCTCTTCGTTGCGTTTGCGCATTTCCAATTCGTACAGTTTGGATTTCAACATTTCCATCGCAGCAGCTTTGTTGGCGTGTTGCGAGCGGTCGTTTTGACATTGCACCACAATTCCCGTCGGCTCGTGGGTAATACGCACGGCGGAGTCGGTTTTGTTAATGTGCTGACCGCCGGCACCGGATGCGCGGTAAGTGTCGATACGCAAGTCGGCCGGGTTGATTTCGATTTCGATGGAATCGTCGATTTCGGGGTAAACAAACACGGACGAGAACGATGTATGGCGTTTATTGTTGGAGTCAAACGGCGAATAGCGCACCAAGCGGTGAACGCCGGTTTCCGTGCGCAACAGGCCGTAGGCGTATTCGCCTTCCACGCGGATGGTGGCACGGTTGATGCCTGCGATTTCGCCGTCGTCTTCCTCAAGGATTTCGATTTTGAAGCCTTTGCGCTCGGCGTAGCGGCTGTACATGCGGAACAGCATGCCCGCCCAGTCTTCGGCTTCGGTACCGCCCGCGCCTGCGGTAATGTCGATAAAGCAGTTGTTCGGGTCGGCAGGCTGGTTGAACATTCGTTTGAATTCGAGGTCGGCCATTTGTTTTTCCAAACCGGCCACATCTTCCTGCACGGCGGCAAAACCTTCTTCGTCGTTTTCTTCAACGGCCATTTCGATCAGCATGCGGTTGTCTTCGATGCCTGAGGCGATGTTGTCGAGGGTTACCACGATGCCTTCGAGGATTTTGCGCTCTTTGCCGATTTCTTGGGCGCGTTTGGGGTCGTTCCACAGCTCAGGGTCTTCGGAAAGGCCGATGACTTCTTCCAATCGGTCTTTCTTGCCTTGATAGTCCATGTAGACACGGATGTCTTCGCTGCGCTTCTCCAAGTCGTTTAGGGTGTTGTTAAGCTGGTTGATTACTTCGGCTTCCATGATTCTTGTGTTCTTTCAAAATTTTAGGGGCGTATTGTAAGGGATTTGCCTGTTTTTTTCCATGACCGGGCCGTCTGAAAATGTGCAGTTTGGGTTTTCAGACGGCCTCGGTTTTGAATTTTTCCAACCAAAGCTGCCAGTCATTGTCTATTGGTGCTTGCACAATCATTCGGCTGCCGTCTTCTATGCTTTGAAAACTGAGGCTTCGCGCGTGCAACATCAGGCGTTGCGTGCCGATATGTTCGGCAACGGCATGGTTTTGGCGCAAATCGCCGTAGTTGGTGTCGCCGACGATGGGGTGGAAAATGTGTTTCATATGGCGGCGGAGTTGGTGTTTGCGGCCGGTGTGCGGCGTGAGTTCGGCCCACGAATAACGCGAGGTCGGATAACGCAGGGCGGATTGGAACGGCAACTCGGTTTGCGCCAGACAGCGGTAGGCGGTTTGCGCTTCCTGCAATGTGGCTTCGGTCTGCGCTTCGGCGATTTTGTCGGGCATATATTTGAGGGCGTAATCAATCAGGCCGTCTGAAGGCAGATGACCGCGGACAATCGCCCAATAAGTTTTTTCGATAGTTTTGTTTTCAAACTGCTGCGTTAATAATCGTGCGGCTTCCGTATCGAGGGCAAACAGCAAAACGCCGGAAGTCGGGCGGTCGAGGCGGTAGACGGGATAGACGTGCTGCCCGATTTGGTCGCGCAGGGTCTGCACGGCAAAACGGGTTTCGTGTTTGTCTAACCAGCTTCGGTGCACCAGCATTCCGGCAGGTTTGTTGACGGCGATGGTGCGGCTGTCGCGGTGGATAATATCGAGCATGGCGGAACAGTCGGAATAAAAGCAGATATTGTAACGGGCTTTTGAAAATGTGGCAGGTACACTTGCCGCCGAAACCCGACTTTCAGACGGCCCGCCCCTTTCGGGTTACAATACGGCACACAAAACACGAAGGAAAAGCCGTGAGCCTGCTCAAAAAACTGCCCAAACCCATGCTGCCCGACGAAACCCGCCGCGATATTCAGGCGCGCGAGTCGTATCATGTATTGAAGATTATTTCCGAATTTGTCGAAGCCGGCGAAGAATTACGCGCCATTCAGCCGGCCGTCAGCATTTACGGCAGCGCGCGCACGCCTGAAAACCATCCCGACTACGCGTTCACATTGCGCTTGGCGCGCAAACTGTCGGATGCCGGATTTTCCGTCATTTCCGGCGGCGGGCCGGGCATTATGGAAGCAGCCAACAAAGGCGCGTTTGCAGGCGCAAGTCCGGCGGTGGGGCTGAATATCGTGTTGCCGCACGAGCAAAAAGCCAATCCGTATCAAGATTTGTCGATTAAATTCCAACACTTCTTCCCACGCAAAGTCATGTTCGTCAAACACGCCGTGGCGTATGTCGTCATGCCCGGCGGTTTCGGCACATTGGACGAATTGTTTGAAAGCCTGACTTTGGTGCAAACCGGCAAAACGCCCGACCGCCCGATTATCTTAGTAGGCAAAGCATTTTGGGCGGGACTGTTGGACTGGATACGCGAGCAGTTGCTGGGCAGAAACCTGATTTTGGAAGAGGACTTGAACCTGATCCGCGTCATCGACGACGAAGACGAAATCATCGAAGAAATCTTCGCCCATTACGAAAACCGCTTGGAAGACTTGTCCGAACACCAAAATGCTTGGTCGCTGGGGCTGTAAAAAACTAAGGTTTCAACTGAAAAAGCAGTTATCCCGCCTGCCCTTTGCTTCATGAATAAAGGCCGTCTGAAAATGTTTTCAGACGGCCTTTTATCTTCTTTCAAAGCGTTTAATTGTTTTCCCACTCGACATGCTCACTCAAGAAACCGCCGCTTTGGTGCGCCCAAAGTTTGGCGTACAGGCCTTGTTTCGCGAGCAACTCGGTGTGGCTGCCTTCTTCGATGATGCGGCCTTTGTCCAAGACGATGAGGCGGTCCATCGCGGCGATGGTGGAGAGGCGGTGGGCGATGGCAATCACGGTTTTGCCTTCCATCATTTTGTCGAGGCTTTCTTGGATGGCGGCTTCGACTTCGGAGTCGAGCGCGCTGGTGGCTTCGTCAAGCAACAGAATCGGCGCGTCTTTAAGCATGACGCGGGCGATGGCGATGCGTTGGCGCTGGCCGCCGGAAAGTTTCACGCCGCGTTCGCCGACGTGTGCGTCATAACCGCGCCGGCCTTTGGCGTCGGAAAGGTTGGGGATGAAGTCGGCGGCTTCGGCGCGTTCGGCGGCGGAAATCATTTCGGCGTCTGTGGCATCGGGGCGGCCGTAGATAATGTTGTCGCGCACGGAGCGGTGCAGCAGGGAAGTGTCTTGCGTCACCAGACCGATTTGGGCGCGCAGGCTTTCTTGGGTCACGCTGTCCACGTTTTGTCCGTCGATCGAAATCGTGCCGCTTTGCGGTTCATAAAAGCGCAGGAGTAGGTTGACGATGGTGGATTTGCCTGCGCCGCTGCGGCCGATCAAGCCGACTTTTTCGCCGGGTTTGATGTTCAGGTTAAAGCCGTTGAGGAGCGGTTTGCCTGCTTCGTAGGAGAAATCGACGTGTTCAAACTTGATTTCGCCCCGGGTAACTTTCAGCGGCAGGGCTTGCGGCTTATCGAGGATGGTGTGGGGTTTGGACAGGGTGACCATGCCGTCGTTGACGGTACCGATGTTTTCAAACAATCGGGCGGATTCCCACATGATGTATTGCGACAAACCGTTCACGCGCAATGCCATGGCCGTGGCGGTGGCGACCGCGCCCACGCCGACTTGGCCGTGATACCAAAGCCAAATACCCAAGGCAGTCGTACCGACGGTCAGCGAGCTGTTGACGATAAAACTGCAGGTGTGAAGCAGCGTTGCCAAACGCATTTGGGCATGGACGGTTACCATAAATTCTTCCATCGACTGCTTGGCATAAGCGGCCTCGCGTGCGCCGTGGGAGAAGAGTTTGACGGTGGCGATATTAGAGTAGGCGTCGGTAATGCGGCCGGTCATCAGCGAGCGCGCATCGGCCTGACGCGCAGCGGTTCTGCCGAGCTTGGGAATCAGGAAACGCATAATCATGGCAAATCCAATCATCCAGCAAATAAACGGCACGATAAGCCAAGCATCGAATGAGGACAGAATCACGCCGGAAGTGATGAAGTACACCAACACATACACAACCATATCGGCAACGGTCATCACGACATCGCGCAGCGCCAGCGCGGTTTGCATGACTTTGGCGGACACGCGGCCGGCAAACTCGTCCTGATAAAAGCCCAGGCTTTGACCCAGCATCAGGCGGTGGAAATTCCAGCGCAGGCGCATGGGGAACACGCCTTGCAGGGTTTGCAGGCGCACATTGGAAGCGAAAAAGGTCCAAACGGCAAAAAATGCCACCATGGCCATCATGCCGATTAATGCATGGCCTTTTTCAACAAAAAGCGTTTGCGGCGTATACGTGCCGAGCCAATCAACCACCTTGCCCATAAATTGGAACATCAAGGCTTCCATGATGCCGACGCCGACCGTAAACACGGCCAACACGGCAATCCATTTGCGCACGCCTTCGATGTTGCTCCAAATAAACCGCCACAACCCTTTTTCAGGCGTTTTCGGGGCGGCTTCGGGATAAGGGTCGATGCGGGACTCGAACCATGAGAATATTTTTTTAATCATTGTTTTTGCAAATTTGATAAGACGGCCAGGCCGTCTGAAAAGGATAACTCAAATACATTCAAGACTGTATTTTACGGTAAAAATCCGACTGATGACAGCAGATACCGTCAGTCCGACCAAACCAATCTATCGATTTGGCCATCTAAAAATCCCTTTTCTTTGCCCAAAACAAAGGCCGTCTGAAACTTTTCAGACGGCCTTTGCCGGATTGGGCTTAACCCTAAAAACTACTCTTTACGTTGGCGGCCCAAATCGGCAGCGGCAGTAAACAAAACGTCGGTGGAAGAGTTCAACGCCGTTTCAGCAGAGTCTTGAATCACGCCGATAATCATGCCGACGCCGACGACGCGCATGGCGAAGTCGTTGTCGATGCCCAAGAGGCTGCAGGCGACGGGGATCAGCAGCAGCGAGCCGCCGGCAACGCCGGATGCGCCGCATGCGCCGACGGTGGCGACGAGGCTCAGGAGCAGGGCGGTTGGGTAATCGACGACGATGCCTTTGGTGTAGGCGGCCGCCATGGCTAAGACGGTGATGGTAATCGCTGCGCCTGCCATGTTGATGGTTGCGCCCAGAGGGATGGAGACGGAGTAGGTGTCTTCATGTAAGCCGAGTTTCTTCGCCAATGCCATGTTGACGGGGATGTTGGCGGCGGAGGAGCGAGTGAAGAAGGCGTAGAGTCCGCTTTCGCGCAGGCAGGTGAAGACGAGTCCGTAAGGGTTTTTGCGGGTTTGCGACCAGACGATGAGCGGGTTCACGACAAGGGCGATGAATGCCATGCTGCCGAGCAGGACTGCCAGCAGGCGTCCGTAGCTGAGGAAGGCGGCAAAGCCGGTTTCGGCGACGGTTTGGGAGACCAATCCGAAAATGCCCAAGGGGGCGAAGCGGATAACCCATTGCACGACGGTGGTAACGGCTTCGGAGAGGTCGGAGACGACTTGGCGGGTGGTGTCGGAGCCGTGGTGGCGCAATGCGGAGCCTAAAACCAATGCCCATGCAAGAATGCCGATGTAGTTGGCTTGCACGATGGCGTTAATCGGGTTGGACACGAGCTTCATCAAAAGCTCTTTGAGGACTTGGACGATGCCGGAGGGCGGTGCGAGGGTGGAGGCAGCTACGTCTTTAAACACCAGTGCGGTCGGGAATGCCATACTGGCGGCAACGGCGACTGCGGCGGCGGCAAATGTGCCGACGAGATACAGAATAATGATGGGTTTGATTTTGGCTTCGCCGCCTTTGCGGTATTGCACCAGCGCGGCGGTTACCAAGACAAACACCAATACGGGGGCGACGGCTTTCAATGCGCCGACGAACAATTCGCCGAGCAGCCCGACGTTCATGCCTGCTTTCGGGGAGATGGTACCGACCAATACGCCCAACATTAAACCGATGATAATTTGCGGTACGAGTCCGATACGGTTGACTGCGTTCAGCAGTGGATTGCCACTTGCCATATCTGTTCCTTCACAATTTAAAGATATGTTAAAAAAGTCTTACATTCTAAAATAAAAAATCATTTGTCGGCGAGGTTTTCATGCACACCTCACAAAAACAGCATTAAATTTTAGCATTTATAACACATTTGGTTCTTTATACCAAAAATACAGCCAAACTTATGCAAGACCTGCTTAAAAGCATACCCATACCGTTGCCTTATCCCTCTGTATCTTGATTTCAGACGGCCTGAAACCTGCACCATAAGGCCGAACACAAAGGCAACTTCATCAGTCAAAATACAAAAACATAAATATTACAATCAGATAGAAACAAACCAAAATCTTCCCTTAAGTCGCATTTGGCAACATTATCGCGCTAAATTTCCGTTTATAACCATAGTCTGAAAGCTTGCAGAAATAATGTTAAAATCCCCAAACTGAAGAATTGTCGCTGTCGAACACACATCATGACCAAACTGACCTACCCTGTTTTATTCGCATCATTGGCGCTTGCCTACGGACACGCGTTGGCAGTAGAGACTTCCGTTCCCAAAGCGGAAGACTACGAGGCCGTCCCCGAATCCGAAATGCCCAAGCAGCCCAAAGACGACCAAACAGGCAAACTCAAGCCCAAATTCCCCGTCAAAATCGACACTCAAGACAGCGAAGTCAAAGAAATGCTTGAAGAATACCTGCCGCTGATTACCCAGCAGCAGGACGAAGAACTGGACAAAGAGCAGGTCGGCTTCCTCGCCGAAGAGGCGCCCGACAACGTCAAAACCATGCTCCGGACCAAAGGCTACTTCAACAGCAACGTCAGTATTCAAGACCACGGTGAAAGCTACACCGTCAACGTTACCCCCGGCCCGCGCACCAAAATCGACAACGTCAGCGTGGCCATCCTCGGCGACGTATTGAATGATGAAAACCTGGCCGGGTACTACCAAAATGCGATGGAAAACTGGCAGCAGCCCATTGGCGAAAACTTCGATCAAGACGGCTGGAATGCGAGTAAAACCTCCGTCCTCAGCGCGGTAACGCGCAAAAAATACCCTTTGGCGAAACTCACCACCACCCAGGCCACCATCAATCCCAATACCCAAAAGGCCGACTTAAACGTCATCGTGGAGAGCAACCGCCCGATTTACTTTGGCGAGTTCCAAATCACCGGCACGCGCCGCTACCCTGAAAGCGTGGTTTCCGGCATGGCGCGCTTCCAACCCGGTTCGCCTTACGACTTGGACAAAATCCTCGACCTGCAACAGGCGCTCGAGCAAAACGGCCACTATTCCGGCGCGTCCGTACAGGCCGACTTCGACCAACTGCAAGGCGACCGCGTCCCCGTCAAAATCAACGTGACCGAAGTCAAACGCCACAAACTGGAAACCGGTATCCGCTACGACTCCGAATACGGAATCGGCGGCCGCATCGCCTACGACTATTACAACCTCTTCAACAAAGGCTACATCGGTTCGGTCGTTTGGGACATGGACAAATACGAAACCACGCTGGCCGCCGGTATCAGCCAGCCGCGCAACAACCGCGGCAACTACTGGACAAGCAACGTTTCCTACAACCGCTCGACCACGCAAAACCTTGAAAAACGCGCCCTGTCCAGCGGCATTTGGTATGTCCGCGACCGTAACAATATCGATGCCCGCTTCGGCCTAGAATTCATTACTGAAGACCGCAAAGTCCCCGACACCAGCTACGATTTGGGCCGAAGCCATGCTACCATGCTGACCGCCTCATGGAAACGGCAAAGCATCGAAACCGAGCTGCATCCTCAAAACGGCTACTACCTCGACGGCAAAATCGGCTTGACCTTGGGCAAATTCCTCTCCTCCACCCAAATGGCGCGCGCTACAGCACGCGCAGGCTATTTCTTCACGCCTGAAAACAAAAAACTCGGTACGTTCATCGTACGCGGACAGGCCGGCTACGTTTATGCCCGCGAAGGCGAAGAAGTGCCTTCCAGCCTGATGTTCCGCACCGGCGGCGCGACTTCCGTACGCGGTTACGAACTCGACAGCATCGGTTTGGCCGGCCCCAACGGCTCCGTCCTGCCGCAACGCGCCTTGGTGGTCGGCAGCCTCGAATATCAATTCCCGGTTACCAAAAGCTTCTCCGGTGCCATCTTCCATGATGTCGGCGATGCGGCAAGCAACTTCAAACACATGACCTTAAAACACGGTACCGGCTTGGGCGTGCGCTGGTTCAGCCCGGTTGCGCCGTTCTCCTTCGACATTGCCTACGGCCACCACGACAAAAAAATCCGCTGGCACATCAGCTTAGGCACAAGGTTTTAACAAACATACACCATCCATTTTTTCAGACGGCCTCAGCCATTCCAGGCCGTCTGAACAACAGACAAACAGAAAAATATCATGACCGATACTGCAAACACTTCCACGCCGTCTGAACAACAGCCCGCCCCGCCAAAGCGCAAAAAACGTCTGTTGCGCGGCTTTGTCCTGTCCGCCTTGGGCGTATTGACCGTTTCCGCCGGCGCGATCGGCTGGCTGGTCGGTACGGAATCGGGTTTGCGTTTCGGTTTGTACAAAATTCCGTCATGGTTCGGCGTCAAAATCTCTTCGGACACACTGAAAGGCACGCTGATTGAAGGTTTTGAAGGCGATAAATGGTTGATTGAAACAGAAGGTGCGGACATCAAAATCAGCAGCTTCCGTTTTGATTGGAAACTGTCCGAGCTGTTCCGTCCGTCTTTGCATATTACCGAAGTCGTGGCCGGCGACATCGCCATCGTGACCAAGCGCACGCCGCCCAAAGAAGAAGAGCCGTCAAAAGGCCTGCCAGACAGCATAGACCTGCCCGTTACCGCCTATCTCGACCGTTTGGAAACCGGCAAAATCAGCGTGGGCAAGCGTTTTGACAAGCAGACCGTCTATCTCGACCATCTGCACGCGGCCTATCATTACGACAAAAAAGAACACCGCCTCCACATCAAAACCGCCGATACACCCTGGAGCAGCTCGACAGGCGCGGTGGTGCTCGGTTTGAACAAACCTTACGTCCTCAATACCGCCATCTACACCAAAGGCCAGCTTGAGGGCGAAACCATACACGGCACGGTGCGCCTGTGGGGCAGCCTGCAAGACGTGTACACCGACCTGCTGCTCGACGGCGACAACGTTCATTTGTCTGCCAAATCCACCATCCACCCATTCGCCGACAGCCTCAACGAAACCGTCGGCGAAATCCTGGTTAAAGGTTCCAACATCAATCCGCAGGCCTTCCTGCCCACCCTGCCCAAAGCACGTCTGAATTTCGACGCCACCACCATTCCGTCCTTTACAGACGGCGTTGCGCTGGAAGGCTCGATAGACTTGGAAAACAACCAGGCCGGTTTTGCCGATGAAAACCATATCCCCGTCAAACGCATCCTCGGCGAATTCATCATCGACGACAAAGGCACGGTCAAAATCGAAGACATCGGCGTCGGCCTGCTCAAAGACGGCAGCATCGACGTATCCGGCACTATCGACACCGCCCAAGACCAGCTCAAACTCGCACTGGGCATCAACAATACCGGCGCGGACGACTTTGTCCGTCAAAACATCGCAGGCCGTCTGAACGGCAGCATCGACGTCAAAGGCGAAACCTCCTCCCCCGTCGTCAACTGGAATCTCGACAGCGGATTTGCGCGTACAGACGGCATGCTGTTTTTCCAAACCGACAAACAGCTCGGCCAGCGTACGCTCAAGCTCGACAAAGTCCGCCTGGTTCCGCAAAACGGCGGCGAACTCAACGCCAAAGGCTCGCTCGAACTCTTCAAAGACCGCAAACTGCAACTGGACATCGTCAGCAAAGCCTTCAACCCTGCGCGCATCGATCCGCAGCTTCCGCAAGGCAGCGTCAACGGCAACATCAACTTGACCGGCATACTGGCGCAAGAGAAATTCGCCGGCAAAATGCAGTTCGCACCGAGTACGCTCAACGGCGTTCCGCTCAGCGGCAAAGCCGACGTCGCCTATGAAAACAAACACCTCTCGCGCGCCCTGACCGACCTGACCCTCGGCAGCAACGTCATCAAAACCAACGGCAGCTTCGGCAAAAAAGGCGACCGCCTCAACCTCAACATTACTGCCCCCGATTTGTCGCGTTTCGGCTTCGGCTTGGGCGGCCTGCTCAACGCGCGCGGCTATATCTCCGGCAGCTTTTCAGACGGCCTCAAAACCCTTGAAGCCGATTTGAACGGCGAAGCGCGCAACTTCAAAGTCGCCGATGCCGTCAACATCCGCACCCTCGACTTCAAGCTCAAAGGTTCGCCCGACACCAACCGTCCGCTGAGTGCCGACATCAAAGGCGAACACATCGCCGTCTCCGGCGGCGCGGCCATGATCGACAACGTCAACCTGCTCATCAGCGGCACCGGTTCGCACCACCATATCCGCGGCAACAGCAACATGGCGGTGGACAACAAACGCTACAAGCTCGACCTCGATGCCACCGGCGGCCTCAACAAAGACCAAACCCAATGGAAAGGCACGGTTGACACGCTCGACATCAGCGGCGCGTTCAACCTCAAACTGCAAAACCGCCTCAACCTCGAAGCCGGCAGTGAACGTGTCTCCCTCAGCAGCGCACGCTGGGCGGCCATGGGCGGCAGCCTCAACCTGCAAAATTTCGTTTGGGACAAAAAAGCCGGCATTACCAGCAAAGGCAGCGCACAAAATCTGCACATTACCGAGTTGCACAACTTCTACACCCCGCCCATCGAACACAACCTCGTCTTGGGCGGCGACTGGGATTTGGCGTACAGTCAAAACGCGCGCGGCTTCCTCAACATCAGCCGACAAAGCGGCGACATTATCCTGCCGGGCAAAGATCCGAAAAACAAACAGCCTTTGGGACTTTCCGCACTCGCCCTGCGCACCCGTTTCCAAAACGGCCGCATCGACAGCACGCTGGAAGGCAACACCCGCTTCGGCAAAGTTGACGGCACGCTCGGCATCGCCCAACAGTTCGGCAACAACATCAACAACGCCCCCGTCAGCGGCAAGGTCAATATCAGCGTTCCCGATTTGGGCTCGCTCAAATCCTTTATGCCGGCGACAGCCCAAGGCATTGCAGGCCGTCTGAACGCGACCGCCACCATCGGCGGCCGACTCGGTTCGCCTACCGTCAACAGCAACCTCGACCTCCAAACCAATTACGGCCGGGCCGACGGTACCGTCAACATCGGTCAGGGCAGCAGCTTCGACACCGCCCCCCTGAGCGGCAAACTCAACCTGAACGTCGCCAACCTCGAAGTCTTCCGCAACTTCCTGCCCGTCGGCCAAACCCTCAAAGGCCGTCTGAACGCCGCCGTCAACTTGGCAGGCCGTCTGAACGATCCGCAACTGAGCGGCCAGATTAACGGCGACAACCTCTATTACCGCCATCAAACCCAAGGCCTGATTCTCGACAACGGCGTATTGCGTTCGCGCCTGCAGGGTCAAAAATGGGTAATCGACAGCCTCAAATTCCACCGTGGCGGCACGATTGAGCTCAAAGGCGCGGTCAACCTTGCCAACGCCAACCCCGATGTCGACGTGGACATCGTCTTCGACAAATACCGCACCCTCTCGCGTCCAAACCGCCAACTGCAGCTCTCCGGCGCGGCCAAAGTCCTCTACAATCCGGAAAAAGGCGTATCGCTCAACGGCACGCTCAACACCGACTACGGCAGGTTTGGTTCGCAAAAATCCTCCATGCCGACCCTCGATGACGACGTGGTTGTACTGGGCGAAACCAAAAAAGAAGCAACGGCCACCACGCCGATTAATCTGAACCTTGTCTTGAACATCAACGACAATGTCCGCTTTGTCGGCTACGGCGCAGACGTTACCATCGGCGGCAAACTGACCATCACGTCCCGCCCCGGCGAAGCCGTCCAAGGCGTCGGTACCGTGCGCGTTGTCAAAGGCCGCTACAAAGCCTACGGTCAAGACCTTGACATCACCAAAGGCTCGGTTTCCTTTGTCGGCCCGCTGACCGATCCGAACCTCAACATCCGTGCCGAACGCCGTCTCTCCCCGGTCGGCGCAGGTGTCGAAGTCCTCGGCAGCCTCAGCAATCCGCGCGTGACCTTGGTTGCCAAAGAAGCCATGAGCGAAAAAGACAAACTCTCCTGGCTCATCCTCAACCGTGCCAGCAGCGGCAGCGACGGCGACAACGCCACACTCTCCGCCGCCGCCAGCGCATTGCTTGCCGGCCAAGTCAACGACCGCATCGGCCTTGTCGATGATTTGGGCTTTACCAGCAAACGCAGCCGCAACGCCCAAACCGGCGAGCTCAACCCTGCCGAACAAGTCCTGACCGTCGGCAAACAGCTCACCAACAACCTCTACGTAGGTTACGAATATGGCATCTCCAGCGCCGAACAATCCGTCAAACTCGTGTACCAACTGACCCGCGCCATCCAAGCCATTGCCCGCATCGGCACACGCTCATCCGGCGGCGAATTGAAATACACCATCCGCTTTGACAACTGGTTCGGCAAAGACGAACCCGAGCCGGAAGAACAACACTAAAAGCCGTGAAAAAGGCCGTCTGAAATTCATCTTTCAGACGGCCTTTATCTTGTTCTACCGTATTAGAATCTTTCTCCCATGCCTCAAAAGACAAAGGCCAACGGCGCAAGTTTGAAAATAAAGGCAACTAAAAAAATGAGCGGCCAGCCACGGCTTATTCAAGATTAGCGATAAATCAAGCGGACACAAAAAGGCCGTCTGAAACTGACAGGGGTAGGTTTCAGACGGCCTTTTTTGAATCATCGAAACATCTTGTGCATGGCGTTGCTGATTAATTCGAGCTGTTTCTTATATTCGCGGCAACGGGGACAGAGCGACAGGTGCACGGCAAGGGCAATGCGGTTAAAAAGACTGAGACGCACTTGGTCTTGCTGTTTGGAAATCAGATCGGTTATTTTGCGGCATTTTTTCATGGCATTTTCCTGTCAGACATGGGAGAACCATTTGATTTGCAGGCACTGGCGCAAGGTTTCGCGCGCGCGGTGCATGATGGTGTGGTAGTTGGCATGGCTGATGCCGCATTGTTCGCGGATTTCATCGCTTGAAAAACCAAGAATCTCTTTCATGGTAAACACGCGGGCGGTGTTTTCCGGCAGGTGGTAGAGGCAGGTCTGCAAAACTTGATAGAACTCTTTATTGTTCAAACTGGCTTCGGGCGAGTCCCAACCCTGAGGTTGTCCTTCATCCGTCCAATGCCCGTCGGCGGCAAAATGTCCTTCAAAAGCTTCATCCAAGGCTTCCTCGTCGCGCGTGACGAAAACTTGGCGTTGCCGCCCGATTTGGCGCAGGCAGTCGGTAATTTTGTTTTTTAAGATTGCAAACAGCCAGCTACTCACTTGTGCATCTCCTTTGAAACCTTCGGCCGCGCGGTAGGCGGAAAGCATGGTTTCCTGCACAAGGTCTTCCGCCAAATCGGGGCGGTCGGGCAGCTGGATATGGGCAAAGCGCAGCAGCAGTTTGCGGGATTCGGCAAGCTCGGCATTGGTCAGTTCGGGTAGGGCCATAATGTATCAGTATGAAATGAATGATCAATATGCTTCTGATTTTACGCTGATACGGCAAGAGCATGCGATTGAATCTATAAACGATTTCAGTAGTATTTTTGTTTTACTGAAACCGACTGCGCCCGTTTCAGACGGCCTTGATTTATGCCGCAACCAAAATGCCTTGTTCCAGCCATTCTGTCCATTTTTGCCTTAATGTGTCCTGCCAAACGTTTTCAGACGGCATGAACTCTGCCAGCATGGTTTGCAGGCCGTTTAGGGAAGTGGGCGTCTCTGCCAGCGTTTCCAGCAATAATGCGTCGAAACCGTCGAGGGTTTGGTACATCACGTCGTCTTCCTTATCGCGCCACACCAAAACAGCGGTTTCCGCCTCATGCAATTCATCCGTCACGTCATACTGATAACGGCGCACAAAGGCGGCGGAAGAAAGGGTGTGCGCCAAATCATCTGAATCGGCGGACGAGGCTTGGCTGTCGATTTGAGCGGTTTCGGCGAGCAGCTGGGTGTGTTCAAAGTCCATCAGTGCCAAGAGGTCGTCTGAAAGCGGCAGGCTTTGGCAGTATTGGAGAAACTCGCCGGGGATTTCTTGAAAATAGGGCGTTTGGGCGCGCGCGTCGCGGACGAAACCCTCTTTCAGACGGCCCCATTCTTCGCTATCAAAGTATTGCAGCGTTTCGGTATAGCAGCGGTCGATAAAGCTGTGAATATTGTTGCGTATCAGGCGGATATAGACATTCAACCGCTCTTGCGGCAATCCGTCTGCGGCTTTGCCTTCGCGTATGGCTTGGGCAAAGCGGTGTTGATATTGGGCGGAAGTTTCAGGCTGCACGGCGGTATTCCTTTCCGGCACGCGTTTGATAGTCGGCAATTTTGGCGACTTCGGCTTCGAGTTCGGCAAAAGGCGGAAAATTGAAATCGCGTTCCAACAGGGTGGGCGGAATCGTCGGCAGCTTGGCATAGGCCAGTTCGAGCAAATCCCAAACGGTCGGCAATACCGCCGCGCCGTGGGTATCAATTAAAAGCTCAGGGGTTTCGACATCGTGTCCGGCGATGTGGATGTAACACACGCGCCCTGCATCCACATTTTCTAAAAAGGCTTCAGGCGACAACAGTCCGTGATTGACGGCGTTGACGTAAATATTGTTCACGTCCAAATGAATGCCGCAGTCGGCTTCGCGTGCAACCGCGTTAAGGAACTCGACTTCGTTCATTTCGGCAAGCGGAGAATGCAGGTAGTAGGAGGTGTTTTCTACGGCAATACGGCAGCCCAACCGGTCTTGCACTTCGCGGATACGCCGCGCGGTATGTTGCACCATTTCTTCAGTGAAAGGCAGCGGCAACAAATCGTAAAGATGACCGCCGTCGTGGCAGTAGCTCAAATGGTCGGAAAAAAACGTGCAGTCATACCGGCGCATCATTTCTTTGATTCCGTCTATCAAGGCAGTATCCAGCGGGGCTTGTCCGCCCAGCGACATGGATAATCCGTGCAATGCCAGCGGCAGCCGTTCCGCCACGCGGTCAAACTGTTTGCGCGCCCTGCCGCCCATTTTCAGCCAATTTTCGGGGGCGGCTTCGATAAAGCGTATCGGGCTGTCGTCTGAAAGCGAGAGGAAGTCTTCCGCCAAGTCGCGGCGGTAGCCCAAGCCTGCATGTTGAATCATGGTGATGTCCTGTTATGGTGCCGTATGAACGACAAAGTCGCATTTTCGTTTGTAAAATGCGACTTTGTTAAAGGTATGTTGCAGGATTATTTAGAACCGCATTTACCTTCGCCGCATTTGCCTTCTACTACTTTGGCAGCTTTGGCTTTAGATGCTTTGCCCTTTTTGGCGTGTGCTTTTTTCATGGCTGCGCCGCAAGAACCTTCACCGGCTTTGGCAGCCGCACCGCAAGTACCTTCGGCAGCTTTAACAGTTTTCTCAACGGCCACGTCGCTGGCGGCTTTATCAGCGGCAACAACACCGGCAGCCAAAGACAGGGACAGTGCACCGGCCAGAGCAGCAGCTACATTTTTTTTCATTTCAACTTCCTTTTTAAAATATGGGTTTTAAAACAAATCAAGGGATAATATCGGGCATTTAAAGTCGGCCCGCGACCATTAATCCTTAAAGATAATCCTTAAAGAAAATGCTTGATGCGGCAACAGCGTTTCTTCAGCAGTGCATCCAAAGACAGACGGCCAGCGCCCTGTAACAGAACAGGAAATAAAACCACCAAATAAATCAGTGCCATTTTATAACCGTTGTCGCACACATTGTACCCTAAGCCGGCATGTACCGCAGACCATGCGACAGCCGTTACGATCATCAATCCCAGCGCGGACAGCCGTGTTGCCAAGCCGACGATGAGCAGCGCAGGCAAAACCAGTTCCGCCCACATCGCCAAATTCCAGTTGACCGTATCCGACAACAAATTGAACGGAAAGGGAAATTGACTGTTTATTTCTGCAAACCAGTTTTCCCCGTTCCATTTTTCCAGGCCGGACTCAAGAAATTCATACGCGGCAAAAAGCCTGAGTGCCAACAAACCGAAAGCAGCCTGCCAAGAGGGGTTGGATGAGGTGTTCATTTATTTTCCTAATCGATGTGTGTCGAATGGGCTGAGACGAAAAATCCATCGGCACCATCCCATTTTTCATGCCTGTTTAGACGCGGCAGCTTTAAAAAACTGACAAAATAAATGAAGATATTTTCTTATTCATTGTTTTATAAAGATTAAAAATTTAAAAAGGCCGTCTGAAACACCATGTTTGATTGGGTTTCAGACGGCCTTTGATGATAATCGCAATCCATTAATCCGCTTGTTTGCACAATTCGACAATTTCCGCGCCATATTTGTCGGTTTTTTCCTCATTCATGCCGTGGATTTCCGCCAGCTCTGCCAAATCCTGCGGCCGTCGGGCGGCAATGGCGCGCAGGGTGACTTTGCTGCATATCTGATAGGCTTCGAGGCCTTCATGACGGGCAGTATCGATGTTCCACTGAAGCAGGCGGCGCATCAATCGGCGTTTGCGTTTGTCCTCTTCGCTCAGGCCGTCTGAAAACGGGCGGCAGATGTTTAAAATGCCCTCGCCGTATTGTTCGATGCGTTTTTCGCCGAGTTTATACACGCCTAAAAGATCGATGGGTTCGGCAGGCGTATTGGTCAGCAAGTCGTCCATGCTTTCGTTGGAGAACACCGTTCCCAGTGTGACTTTATCGGCACTTGCCTGCTGCTCGCGCCAAGTTTCCAAAGCCTGTTTTAAGGCCTGTTCGCGCCCGCCCAAGCTGTGGATAACTTGTGTACTGTCTGTGGAAACCGTACCGGCTTCGGCCGTTTCGCAAACGTCGAGTATCTCCAAACCGAATTTATTGATTTTCGCCTCGCCCAAGCCGTAGATTTGATGCAAATCTTCCAAACTTCGGGGCATTTTTTCGACAATATCGCGCAGGGTTTTGTCGCCGCAAACCACATAGGCCGGCACTTCCTCTGCCCGGGCGCGTTGTTGCCGCCATTGGCGCAATGCCTGCCACAAACGCTCTTCGCGCTCGGTACGCAACCAATCGTCTTTCGGCTTTTGGGTAGCCGTTTTTTCGCGGCGCAGGGGGCGCAGCATGACTTCGGTTTCGCCCTTGAGGACTTTTTTTGCCGCTTCGGTCAGCTGCAGGGCTTGATGCTGCTCGACATTGACGGTGAGATAGCCCAGGCTGATACACTGGCGGATGACGCTGCGCCATTCTTTGTCGGTCTGTTCGCTGCCGATGCCGAATGTAGATAACTTGTCATGGCCGTTGCGCTGTATCCAATCGTCGCTTTTACCGCGCAAAAGGTTGGTGATGTAACCGGCGGCAAAACGTTGTCCGGCGCGGTACACGCAGCTGAGTAATTTTTGCACCAACACCGTGCCGTCAAACCGTACGGGCGGATGCAGGCAGTTGTCGCAATGGCCGCAGGGTTCGGATTCTTCGCCGAAATGTTTGAGCAGCAGTACGCGGCGGCAGGCGGCGGTTTCACAGACGGAAAGCATGGCATCGAGTTTTTGCATTTCGATTTGCTTTTGCACCTCGTCGCTGCTGCCCTCGGCAATCCGTTCGCGCAGCAACACCCAATCGTTCAAGCCGTAACACAGCCAGCTCACGGCAGGCAGCCCGTCCCGGCCGGCGCGCCCCGATTCTTGATAGAAATGTTCGACACTCTGGGGCATATCGAGATGGGCGACAAAGCGCACGTCGGGTTTGTCTATGCCCATACCGAACGCCACGGTCGCCACCACAATAATATTGTCTTCATGCGTAAAGCGGCGTTGGTTTTCCTCGCGCACATCCATGCTCAAACCGGCATGATACGGAATCGCCTCCAAGCCGTTTTCACACAAAAACTGCGCCACATCCTCGACTTTTTTGCGGCTTAAGCAATACACAATGCCGCTTTGCCCATGCATCTGCTTGCGGATGAAATCCAGCAATTGTTTTTTACCATTATTTTTTTCGATAACCTGATAATAAATATTCGGACGGTCAAAGCTGGAAATAAATTCGGGCGCATTGTCCAAATGCAGATAATGCTTGATGTCGGCGCGCGTGGCCGCATCGGCGGTAGCGGTCAGGGCGATGCGCGGGACGTTCGGATAGCGTTCGGCAAGCATGCCGAGCTGTTGATATTCGGGGCGGAAATCGTGTCCCCATTGGCTGACGCAATGTGCCTCATCAATGGCAAACAGGCTGACGGTTTGTTGGTCGAGAAAACGCAAAAAGCGGTCGGTAACCAAGCGTTCCGGCGCAACATAAAGCAGTTTCAGACGGCCTTGGGCAAGCTTGTCGACAATCTCGCGCGCCTCATCTGCCGATGTGCTGCTGTTGACTGCCGCCGCTTCAATCCCGGCCACATGCAGGCTGGCCACTTGGTCGTTCATCAGCGCAATCAGCGGCGATACGACAACCGCCACGCCTTCGCGCATCAGCGCCGGAATCTGGTAACACAAAGACTTGCCCCCGCCCGTCGGCATCAGCACCATCAAACTCTCGCCGCCGGCCAAAGCATAGACGATAGCCTCCTGCTTACCACGAAATTCGGGATAACCGAATACTTCGTGCAAAATCTGTTTGGCGGTCGGCTGAGGCATCATGGTTCCGTAGAATAGGGGAAAGCGTTATTTTAACGGTTTTACACCCGCGTATGTGCGGAACATTTTGCCGTCGCTTTTTCAGACGGCCTGAAATTCAACTCCATTAAATTTATTTAATTTTAAATAAAGATTTGTTTTATTTTGAATGAACCGCATAAAGGCCGTCTGAATCCTAATCTTCGGATTTCAGACGGCCTTTCAAAGATAAAATCTTTAGGCTTTTTTGACGAACTCAGATTTCAAGTTCATCGCGCTGCCATCGATTTTACAACCGATATTGTGGTCGCCCTCTTGCAGGCGGATGCCTTTGACTTTGGTGCCTTGCTTGATGACCATAGAGCTGCTTTTGACTTTCAAATCTTTAATCAAGACAATCGTATCGCCATCTTGCAAGACCGCGCCGTTGGCATCTTTGACTTCCAATACATCATCGCTTGCAGCCACAGCATCGGCCTCGTTCCACTCATGGGCGCACTCAGGGCAAACGTATTGGGCGCCGTCTTCGTAAGTGTATTCGGAGTGGCATTTCGGGCAGGGAGGTAGGGACATGAGGTTTCCTTATAAATATGATAAAAGAAGCGTAAAACGCAAATAATACAATGTCTAAATTATTGATTCGCCTTGCTGCCGCCTACGCCGTAAACAGCATTCCACGCCGCATCCAACATCTGGCCGGCTTGTTGCAGCTTGGCATTTTGCTGCTCTTTCTGAGCCAAGGCCGTCTGAATTTCGCCTTTCAAACGGTCAATATCGGATTGCGCAGCCTGCAAACGGCGCTGCGCGCTTTCCAAATCGCTTTGCAGGGAAATGATTTTGCTGTCGTTGCTGTTTTGCTCATGCAAAGCGGCACGGTAAACCGATTGGACGGACAGCAAACGGTCTTCTGCCTCACCGGCATACGCCGCGGCGGCAGATAACATCATCAGGGCAAGTAAGGTTTTTTTCATGGGTTTTCCTTTAAAGTTGTTTGATTTGTAAAGTAAAGCGCAGAGCTGATTTTTCAGCCGCCAAGTTTACATAATAGGCTTATTGGTCTTTGTTCTTGATGGCTTATTTTATATTCAGGCTACTAATAAAAGTTAATCCAATCATCTGTTTCGACAGGCAGGCATTATTTTCTCATATTCTCCGCCTGATTCCATTATTTTCTGGTTTTATGATAAAAGGCCGTCTGAAAAATTTTCAGACGGCCTTTTATCATTCATGCCTTACGAACGGATCCGTTTCAACACTTCTTCTTTGCCGATTAATGCCAATACGGCATCGACGCTTGGGGTTTTTGCCGTACCGCAGACAGCGAGGCGTAGGGGCATACCGAGTTTGCCCATTTTGATGCCTTCTTCGTCGCAGAAAGGTTTGAAGAGGTCGTGGATGGCTTCGGCGTTCCAGTCTTCCAGCCCTTCGAGGCGTTCGGCGAAGCGCAGCATACGGGCGGCGGCTTCATCGTCCCAGTGTTTCTGCACGTCTGCTTCGGCAGGCGTTTGTTTGACGTAGAAGTAGAGGCACTCGTCGGCGAGGGTGTTCAGGTCTTGGGCGCGGTCTTTGACCAATGCCAACACGTCTTCCAAAGCGGGCTTACTGGTTTCGTGGATATCGCGCAGGGCGAGGCGGGGTTTTACCATTTCAGCCAGTTTGTCGTTAGGCGTGATTTTGATGTGTTCGCCGTTAATCCAGTAGAGTTTCTTCAAGTCCATGCGGCTTGGAGATGGGGAAACATCTTTCAAATCAAACCATTCGATGAATTGTTCCATTGTGAAGAATTCGTCGTCGCCGTGTGCCCAGCCCAAGCGTGCCAAATAGTTGAGCATGGCTTCGGGCAGGATGCCCATCGCGCCGAAATCGGTGATGGCAACGGTATCGCCGCTGCGTTTGGAGATTTTTTTGCCTTGTTCGTTAAGAATCATCGGCAGGTGGCCGTATTCGGGCAGGGTAGCGCCAATGGCTTTTAAGATGTTGATTTGTTTCGGGGTGTTGTTCACATGGTCGTCGCCGCGGATAACGTGGGTAACGCCCATGTCGTAGTCGTCCACGACGACGCAGAAGTTGTAAGTCGGCGTGCCGTCGGCGCGGGCGATAATCAGGTCGTCGAGCGCTTCGTTGGGAATGGAGATTTCGCCTTTGACCAAGTCCGTCCATTTGGTGACGCCGTCCAAAGGCGTTTTGAAACGGACGACGGGTTGCACGTCGGCCGGGATTTCGGGCAGGGTTTTGCCTTCTTCCGGACGCCAGCGGCGGTCGTACGTCGCCGTGCCTTCTTTTTCGGCTTTCTCACGCATGGCTTCCAACTCTTCTTTGCTGCAATAGCAGTAGTAGGCATGGCCTTTTTCTAAAAGTTCGACGATGACTTCTTTGTAGCGGTCGAAACGGCGGGTTTGGTAAACGACGTTGTCGGCATTGTCGTAGTCCAGGCCGACCCATTTCATGCCGTCGAGGATGATGTTGACGGATTCGGCAGTAGAGCGCGCCAAGTCGGTGTCTTCGATACGCAATAGGAACTCGCCTTTATGATGGCGGGCAAACGCCCATGAGAACAGGGCGGTGCGTACGCCGCCGATGTGCAGGTAGCCGGTGGGGCTGGGGGCGAAACGGGTTTTGACGGTCATGATGGCTCCAAAATCTTTTAAAACGGTTATTTTACTTTTTCGGCAAGGTTTAAACAATGTAAGGCCGTCTGAAAATAATGTCGGCGCAGAAGGACCGTTTGGGAACTTTTCTCCCGAAAACAAGACAAATGATAATTATTTCTTTGAAAGTATCCGCTCATGAACAAACGCGCTTTATTTACCGCCCTCGCCCTCCTGCCCCTTTTTGCCCAAGCCGAAATCAAAACTATCAAAGACGTATTGGGACGCGAAGTCAAAGTCGATGTCCCTGTCAAACGCGCGGTTTTGGCGTTTTACTATCCCGACTATATCGCGGTAACGGGCGCGGACAAATTTAAAAACGTCATCGGCATTTCGCGTGAGTTTTGGGAGAAATTCAATCCCGGCAGCTGGGCGATGTTCAAACAGAAGCTGCCTACCCTGCAAAACATTGCGGACATCGGCAACATCAGCACCGGCACGTTTTCACTGGAGAAAACGCTCGCGCTCAAGCCGGACGTATTGATTCTGGCCGACTGGCAGTATAAGGCCATCGCCACCCACCTGCCGCGCATTAAAGCGGCAGGCATACCCGTCGTCGTGGTCGATTTCAACGCCGAAACCGTCGCGCGGCACACGCGCAGTGCGGAAATTTTCGGCGAACTCAACGGTACGCAGGCGCGCGCCCAAAAAATTGCCGCCGAATACGCCCGAGGCATTGCCGACATCCAAAAACGCGTCGCGCGCGCCAAGCAGTCCAAACCGAAAATCTATATCGAATTCGGCGACAAAGGCCCGTCCGAATACAGCTACACCTTCGGCAAAGATATGTGGGGCGCGATTGCCGACACAGCAGGCGGCAACAATATCGCCGCACCTTACGTTAAAAACTGGGGACCGGTAAACCCTGAAAAATTCCTGACGGCCAAACCCGACGTCATCGTCATTTCGGGGACGGAAAACAGCCATAAAGACAAGCCTGACATTATGGCGATGGGCATAGGCATCAGCCAGGCCGATGCGCAACGCCGCCTGGCCGGATTTGTCAAACGCAAAGGCTGGGCAGACATTCCTGCCGTCAAAAACAAACGCGTTTACGGCATCTACCACACCGCCTCCCGCTCGCTCACCGATTTGGCCAGCGCACAATTTATCGCCAAAACCCTGTATCCGCAGCAGTTTGCCGACATAGACCCAAACAAGACCTATCTGGACTTCTACCGCAAATACCTGCCCGTCGTGCCGGACGGTACATTTTACATCCGATTGAAATAGCGGCTGCAAAAATCATAGGCTCAGGCCGTCTGAATATGTATGCTATACCAATATGGTTTTATTATGTATAATTATTATTCTTTTTATTTAATGTATTGGACAAGATATGACTGAACAAAACCAAATCGGCCATCAACAGGCTCCAATTGTAAGCGTCAAAGAATGGTTGATAACAAACTTGATTTTGATGATTCCGCTGGTCAATATAGTTATGACGTTTGTATGGGCATTCGGCTCAAACACCAATCCGAATAAAGCCAATTATTTCAAGGCTGCCTTGATTCTGTTTGTCATCTATCTGGTACTGGCTGTAGCTGTAGTCATTTTTGGCAGTGCAGCTGCAAATCAATATCAATAAGTAAGCATACATTTAGGCCGTCTGAAACCTAAAAGGCTTTAGACGGCCTTTTGTATGGCTTGCCCAAAGCTCAACCACCTATCCAATTCCAAACCGCATCGCTCCATTTGCCGATACGGTAGAGAAACAAAGAATAGCTCTCCTGCATCAGAAACTTGGCTTTCTTGCTGCGCTCGTCAAAGCGCGTGGTCGGGGTGGCGGAGAACTGCGCATCTGACAAGCCCAAATCGGCGGCCATTTCTTCGGCGCGCGCCAAATGATACGGGTCGCTGACAACGATAATGCTGCCGACTCCGTTGGCGTGCATGATGGGAACGATATTGCGCAGGTTTTCGTAAGTGTTGCGCGATGTGTTTTCAAACAGGATATTGTGTGCCGGTATGCCCTGCTTGAGCGCGTATCGGCGCCCCACTTCGGCTTCGGTCATGAATCCTTTTTTGGGTGTACCGCCGGTGAAAATGATTTTGCCGACCCGATGGCTTTGGTAGAGCGTGATGGCGTGGTTGATGCGCTCACGGAATACCGGCGACGGGCGTTTGTCCCACGCCGCCGCACCCAATACCACCGCCGCATCGGCATGAGCGTCCTTCGGCAAGGTGTGCGAACCTGTCCGGTAAATCTGCCATGTGCCGCTCAAAAAAATACCGCACACCAGCAAAACGCTCAAAGCAAGGCCGCGAAACAGGTAATATCGCAGTCCGTTGCGGCTTTTAAGCAGGGAAATCATCTTCAGACGGCCTTATCCAACCCCATCAGCCGAGTAGGGCGGCAATGTTTTCCAACGGACGGCCGATGGCTGCGCGCGTAGGCGTTACCAAAACGGGACGCTCGAGCAAGGCGGGGTGTTCGGCGATTGCCTGAAGCAGGGCGGCATTGTCCAAATCAGGATTGTCCAAACCCAATTCTTTGTACAAATCGTCTTTCGTGCGCATCATGCCGCGCACCGATTCGATGCCGAGTTTGGCAAACATATCCTGCAAAGTCGCCAAATCGGGCGCGGTATCCAGATATTTGACCACGTCGGCGGCAACGCCTTTTTCTTCGAGCAAAGCCAGCGCGGCACGCGATTTGCTGCAACGCGGGTTGTGATAAAGTGTGAATTCAGACGGCATGAAATTCTCCGTATTATTGCAAAATCATTCAATGATGGCGGTTATTATCGTCTGCAACTGATTTTTACTCAAACTTTTTACCTGATATCTTGATATGAATCGGTAGGCATACCCACCAAACCGTTTTACAATAAACCCAATTTCGATTGGCAACCTCAAGGATACAACCATGAAAGCCTTAACCGCCCTTCTCTTGTCCGCCGCCGTTTTTACCGCTGTACCGGCCTTTGCCGCCGATGAAACGGCAGGTTGGCAGGACAACAAACCGCAAAGCCTGGAATCGCTCAAAGCCCCCGTGCGCGTGGTCAACCTTTGGGCAACCTGGTGCGGCCCCTGCCGTAAAGAAATGCCCGCCATGTCCGCATGGTACAAAGCGCAGAAAAAAGGCAGCGTCGATATGGTCGGCATCGCACTGGATACGACCGACAACATCGGCAAATTCCTGAAACAAACACCGGTCAGCTATCCGATTTGGCGTTATACCGGCGCCAACAGCCGCAACTTCATGAAAGCCCACGGCAACAATGTCGGCGTATTGCCCTTCACTGTTGTCGAAGCGCCGAAATGCGGCTACAAACAAACCATCACCGGCGAAGTCAACGAAAAAAGCCTGACCACCGCCGTGAATTTGGCCAAAACCAAATGTAAATAAAACAGCGGATAAGGTGCTTAACCTACGCTGATACCGAGGCCGTCTGAAACCCAACCGTTCAGACGGCCTTTTTTTCTACCTAGCCAAAGCTCGTTGCAAACTCTGCGTCCAAGCGGTTCTAAATGCGGCATCTTTCGCAAAAAGTTTGTATAGCTCTAGTTCATCCCGATGGCGTTCGCTCATCACATCGCGCAAAATGGCTTGGAAAGCTAATTCACGGGTATGAACATCCGGGTTGTTTTGATATTTCTGCTCAAAGTCTTTATGGCTACGAATGCGCTCAGTAATATTGATAAATTTTACCCGTTGTTCATCCGGCGTTGCGCTCCAATCTTGAAACCATCTTTCGTTAAATACACGAATAATTTCATCAATCGGATCTTTTTCTTTATCTTCACCATGCGTGCCGCGTGGATTGGGATTTTGTGGGTCAAGCTCTGTTTCTTCATCATCTAATTTAATACTGTAATTCAGTTTGGTGCGCGCCAAGCCGTAAGAGCTTAAATCCACAGCATCTAAAATTTCATCAAATTCATCCATCGGATCTTGTACTTTTAATTTTGGTACTAAAAATTTGAGGAACCAATAAAGCTTCTCCCAAGCGATATTTTCAAAATTGATGATGGAGGCCATTTGCCCGTAAATTTTTAAAAACTGTTTTGCCTTGATTTTAAAATCGACTTTTTGGGTTGGCTCAAGCGCCAACTCATGGTCGAAACGTTGAACCGCCACATCAATAATACTGCTTAATTGTTGTGCGTCTTTATTGGCAAAATAGCCTTCAGTAAAATCGTTGACCTCCGCTTGTTCATACACACCAGTTTCATCCAACTGATCTTTCAAATCATGCAAGACATTGACATCGGTTGCTTGCGACAACGACGTAGAAGTATAAAACGGCTCAAATGCTTGCTGAATATCTTCAACGCTGTTAAAAAAATCCAACACAAACAAATCTTCCGTGCGTTTACCCAACTTATTCGCACTGCGATTTAAACGAGATAAAGCTTGCACACAAAGTACGCCGGAGAGTTTCTTATCCACATACATGGCACACAATTTCGGCTGGTCAAAACCGGTCAGATATTTGTTGGCCACCACCAGCAAACGATATTCATCTTGATCGAAATATTCTTTGGTTTCACTTTCCGCAAACCCATTCATTTCCGCTTCGGAGTATTCAACGCCATCAACCACTTTACTGCCTGAAAACGCAATCGCAATTTTAAATGGATTGCCTCGCTCAGCCAGCAATCGTTTTAACGCCTGAAAATAGCGGATGGCGGTTTCAATATTTTGCGTTACCACCATGCCCTTGGCTTTGCCTTTGAGTTTTTTACGGTTAAATATTTGCTGGATAAAATGATCCAGCATGATTTCCGCCTTGGTATCAATCGTTTGTTGCGAACGCTCTACATAAGCTTTCAGACGGCTTTGTGCCTTTTTACTATCAAACTCCGGGTTATCTTCAATCGATTTAGTGATCTCATAAAAACTTTTATAAGTGGTGTAATTCGCGATCACATCCAAAATAAAGCCTTCTTCAATCGCCTGTTTCATGGAATAAAGGTGGAACGGCTTAAATTTACCATCCGCCTGTTTCTCGCCGAATTTTTCCAAAGTGCTGTTTTTCGGTGTGGCGGTGAAAGCAAAATACGACGCATTGCCGCGCATTTTGCGGGATTGCATGGCTTGTAAAATCAAATCTTGCACATCTTCGGCATCAAAGTCTTCCGTTTTGCTGATGGCTCGGTTCATGTTGTCGTGTGCCGAACCGGATTGTGAGCTGTGCGCCTCATCAATAATCACCGCAAATTGTTTATCACCCAAATCAGCAATGCCATCCACAATAAACGGGAATTTCTGAATCGTGGTAATAATGATTTTTTTGCCCTGCTCAAGCGATTGGCGCAATTCTGCCGAACTCAACGCCGGCGCAACAATGTTTTTCACTTCTGAAAAATCTTTGATATTGTCGCGCAACTGCTTATCCAGCAAACGACGGTCGGTAACGACAATCACCGAATCAAAAATCGGGCGGTCTACCTCTCTGCCGTTTGCCGCCTTTTCATTGCGCGGATAAGCCTCAATCAACTGATACGCCAACCAAGTAATGGAATTAGATTTGCCCGAACCGGCAGAGTGTTGAATCAGATATCGTTTGCCCACGCCTTGTTCGCTGACATCAGCAATCAAACGGCGCACCACCTCTAATTGATGATAGCGGGGGAAAAAGAGTGAGCGTTTCTCCAGCGGATCTTTGGTTGAACCATCTAAACGCATAAAATGCTGAATAATGTTGGCAAGGCTGGCTTTACTGAACACCTCTTGCCATAAATACGCCGTGCGGTGTCCGTTTGGATTCGGCGGATTGCCCTTACCGCAGTTGTTGCCCAAATTAAACGGCAAGAAAAACGTAGCAGGCCCCGCCAATTTGGTGGTCATATAAGCTTCTTCCGTATCTAAGGCAAAATGTGCCAAACAACGCCCGAAATGAAACAGCGTTTGGCTTAAATCTCGGTTGCGGTATTGCTTTTGGGCATCAATGGCCGTCTGACCCGTCCAATGGTTTTTCAGCTCAAGGGTAATAATCGGCAAGCCATTGACAAACAGCACCATATCCACCGTTTCATTACTTGAGGCAGAATAAGGCACTTGGCGCATACAGCTAAACAGATTCTGTTCAAAACGCTGCTTGACCTTTTCGCCGCTGCTGGCAAGCGGAACGGGGTAGAGCAAATCAAAATGGGCGCTATCAATATCCAAGCCTTTTTTCAGCAGGTGCAACACGCCGTTTTTCTTTATTTGGCGGTCTAACCGCTCTAGAATTTTACGTTGCCAGTCGTTTGGGTTTAGCTGTTGAAAACGGGCAAGTTCTGCCTCTTGGCTGGTTTGCAGGAATTGCCAAAACAGGCGTGTGTCAATCGCAAACTGCGCATCAAAATCCTGTGAAAATGCCAGCTCAAAACCATGATGGCGCGGCAGGTATTCTGCCTTCGGCTCGCCCAGCTTATTTTCCATGTTTTCACGCCAAGTGCCGGTTAAAGCTTTTTCGATGGCAATTTCTAAATCTTTTTCCTTAGTTCCTGAAACCATTTTTCACCCTTTTGTGAATGTTTTAAAATTTATTCATTACGCCCAAGTTGCGCTGCCAATATTCAAAATCCATCGGATTTTTTGACCGCACTTTTCACACCGATACCCGCACCTTGCCGGTTACCACATCGTTAATTAATACGCTTTTGTATTCTTTCAGCTTTTCAATATGGGCTGTTTTTAATGCGATGGCTTGATTTATTTTTGATACTTGTGTTTCAAGATAATCAGCAATTTTTTGTTGTTCAGAAATTGGAGGAACAGTTATCCATAAATTGGATAAATCTGTTGAGTTAATTGCTGGATAGCTCATACCTTTAGAAAACACAGAAACTTGCTCCGTAAATGCATCACTTTTTGCATATAAATCAAAGAAATTATCTTCTAGGCACTCATTTGACGTTATCACAGCAAACCCTGTCGAAAATATACAATCTTGATGTTCTTCTTTTACCATTGTTATTGCTTTCAAATAAGTTCTTACAGTTGAAACAACGATATCTCCTCTATTGGCTAATCTTCTGGCTCTTGATGGGGCATTTTTAAATGAAAAATTCTCTACTTTTTCGATACCGTTCTCAAAAGATACACTTCCAATATCTACATATTTAATACTCAGGCTACCGTTTGTATTTTCGGGCAATGTGTGTTGATTTATTTTTGAAACAAATTTCAACTTTTTCACTTCCCAATGCTCCGGCACTTGCCCTATCCATTCCACACCGGAATCTTTTAAAGGCACATCAGGGTTTAAGCCTCGGGTTACGGCATTTTGAATCAGAATCTGCTTGTGCTCTTTCAACAGGGCAATCTGCTTTTCCGCCAAATCCACCGCCTGATCGATTTTGGCAGTTTTGTCGTCTAGGAATTGTGCGATTTTTTGTTGTTCGGAGAGAGGAGGAATTGGAAAATACAATTTTTTTAAATCATCTTGTGATATTTTCATTCTTATTGTATTCATTTTGCCATTTTCACCGAATTTTATAAGAATTCCTTTACCAAATCGTAATAATCCTCTTTGAAAATTTTCATTTTTAAAAATATTTTCATAATAAGATAAATTTGCTCTTTGATTATATAAAGATAAAGCATAATACACAGGGCTAATAGCGCCAAAATATTTTGATACCCCAACAGCACCAACGATAACATTCATACTATTAAGAACAATATCATTTGGATATGCTAATTTATAGGAAGATAAGTCATCTTTTCTTTTATTTCCGCCTCTATTTTCATCTGAATATTCAGTAACTCCATTTGCAATGGATAAAGATAATATATTATCCGTTTTAATCGGATCATTTTTTTCATTTCTAAATTTAAAAATAGATCTAATAGGCAAACACTCCCAATGACTCGGTATTTCCCCCAGCCATTCCACGCCCGAATCTTTGTAACTCTCGTATCGTCTCATTTGCAAAAAATCCTTAAAATCTGACCGTTTGAATATACCCAATGCAGCTTATATGTCTAAAATCTCACTAATCAAGCCGTCAGCCTGTTTTTCTAACGCTAAAATATCTTGGGCAACTTCCGCAAGGCTGCGTAATGGTTTGTGGCGGTAGAAGTATTTATTGAAGCTGATTTCATAGCCAATTTTCACGCTTTCCATATTCAGCCATGCTTCGCTGATGTGCGGTTGCACTTCGGCTTTGAAATAATCGTGGATATTTTGTTTAAGCGGTATGGATTCGCTGTCGCGTAAGTCGCTGCTGGTTTCATATTGGATATATTCGCCTGCTTTGCCGGTGGCGTAATAGCCAAAGTCTGCCAGCTCGTCGGCTTGGCATTGGTAGCGTTGGCAAAGAGCACCCAATTCGTTTGGTTTGAGCTTAAGTGTTTTGGCAATCACTTTAGCGGCATCTTCGTTGTACCAACTTACGGCATTGAAAATGGCCTTTTTCTCTGTGGCAGAAAGGGTGGTTTTTTCGGCTTTCAGACGGCCTTCCACGGCTTGTTTGAATTGGTTGAAATCGTCAAATTGGGTTGAGCCGAAATGTTCGAGCAAGGTTGAGGCCGTCTGAAAAAGTGCGGCGGCTTTTTCCCACGTTTTAATATCCAGCAGCTTGGCTTTGTTTTTGTTGTTTAAGGCAATGCCCTGCGCTTCGCACCAAGCGGCAATTTCTTGCTCGGTTTCGGCTAAATATTCTGCGTTGTAAACTTGTTCGCCATGTTGCTGATAGAGATATTGCATGGGCTCAAACAGGGCTTTGTCAAAACGTAAAGACGCAATATTTTCTGCGGTAAATTGTGCAGAACGACGATCCGGGCGTTCGATGGTGACTTTGTAATAGCCGAAATCTTGATTGTCAAAAATCTGCGAAGCTAAGCCGACCGCTTCATTTTGGCTGTCGGTTTCGCGCGCTTTAGCGGTGAAATCAAGATAGTTTTGGGTAATCTCTGCAATATGCTCTGGGGCAAATTCACAGTTTTTGTCGCCTAGGTTTTTACGCAACTTACGGAATAAGAGGCTGGCATCAATCAGCTGTACTTTGCCTTTGCGCGCTTCGGGTTTGTTGTTGGACAGCAACCAAATATAGGTGGTAATGCCTGTGTTGTAGAACAGGTTGTTAGGCAGCTGTACGATAGCTTCCAGCAAATCGTTTTCAATGATATGGCGACGGATGTTGCTTTCCCCTGAACCTGCATCGCCGGTAAAGAGGCTTGAGCCGTTATGTACGGAGGCTACTCGGCTGCCGATTTTGTTGTCATTCGGCGATTTCATTTTGCTGACCATTTCCATGAGGAATAGCAGCTGTCCATCGCTAGAGCGTGGCGTGGCATCAAGAACTTCTTCTTTTCCCCAGTAATCAGGCAAGCTGACTTTAAAGCGGCTGTCGATAACCTCATTGCCGTCTTTAATATAAGCTTGGTCGCTGCTCCAGCTTTTGCCGTATGGCGGATTGGAAAGCATGAAGTCAAAGTAATTGCCTTGGAAGCTGTCGGTGGCAAGGGTGGAGCCGACTTTGATGTTTTCGGGATTGTCACCTTTAATCATCATGTCGGATTTGCAGATGGCGTAAGTTTCGTCGTTGATTTCTTTACCGAATAAGAAAATTGAGCGCTCGCCTTGCGATTCTGGCAGCGGATATTTTTGTTCAATAAAGTTTTGTGATTCGGTCAGCATACCGCCGCTGCCGCAAGCCGGGTCGTAAATCGTAATAATTGCCGGGATTTGGTTTTTGAGCGGATCAAAGACCAAATGCGTCATCAGCTCAATTACTTCGCGTGGCGTAAAGTGTTCGCCGGCTTCTTCGTTGTTTTCTTCGTTAAATTTACGGATCAGTTCTTCAAACACATAGCCCATGCCAAGATTGCTTAAGGCAGGTAATTTGTTGCCATCCGGGTCTTGTTGCTCTTTAGGCGTCAGGTTGACGTAAGGGGAGACAAATTTTTCCAACACACTCAGCAAAACATTTTTATGGGACATGTGGCGGATTTGTTCACGCAGCTTGAAGCAGTTGATAATTTCCTGCACGTTGGCACTAAAACCATCAAGATATTCTTCAAAATTGGCCAGCATATACTGCGGCGTATTGCTGGCGGTTTGATAGAGGGATTTCAAGGTCCATTTTGAGGTGTTATAAAAAACATGGCCGGTAATTTTTTTAAGGGGAAGGTCATCCAATTCGGTGAATACCAATTCTTCTTTTTGAAAGCGTACTTCTTCCAATACCGCTTCTTTGCTTGGCTCAAGCAAGGTATCCAAACGGCGAAGCACAAACATCGGCAAGATCACATCACGATATTTACCGCGCACATAGACATCGCGCAGACAATCGTCTGCAATGCTCCAGATAAAAGAAACCAGCTTGTTATGAACTGAATGATCCATATTTATTCCCACTTAATATTACGAAATTATTCTGGGTATTGTTGCCTATTTTGAATAAGGATTCAATTAGAAACATTGCTTATCTTTGTTTGTATTCCTACTTTTGGGGGAATACGCCGATAAACTCAAAAGGCCGTCTGAAACCCAATCGTTCAGATGGCCTTTTTTCAAACCATATTGCTTTGTGTTGCAAACCGGCAGTGTATCCGCCGGCAGAACCGGGGTTTCACTATCAAAAAGCAGCCGAAATATTTATAATCTGTGAATATCCCCATTTTTTCAGACGGCATGTTGCCCTATCGATGTCGCCGGCCGTCTGAATCCCTATTTTCAGGAAAACCCATGATCCGTTTCGAACAAGTTTCCAAAACCTATCCCGGCGGTTTCGAAGCCCTGAAAAATGTCAGTTTCCAGATTAACAAAGGTGAGATGATTTTTATCGCCGGCCATTCGGGCTCGGGCAAATCCACCATTTTGAAGCTGATTTCAGGCATTACCAAGCCTACCAAAGGCAAGGTTTGGTTCAACAATCAAGACCTCGGCACCTTGAGCGACAATCAGATCGGCTTTATGCGCCAACATATCGGCATTGTCTTCCAAGACCACAAAATCCTCTACGACCGCAATGTCTTGCAAAACGTTATCCTGCCTTTGCGGATTGGCGGCTACCAGCCGCGCAAAGCGGAAGAGCGCGCGCGTATTGCGATTGAGAAAGTCGGCTTGAAAGGCCGCGAAAACGATATGCCCATCACTTTGTCCGGCGGCGAACAGCAGCGTTTGTGCATTGCGCGCGCAGTGGTTCACCAACCCAGCCTGCTGATTGCCGACGAGCCGTCCGCCAGCCTCGACCGCGCCTATGCGCTGGATATTATGGAATTGTTTAAAACCTTCCATGAAGCAGGCACGACCGTGATCGTTGCGGCGCACGATGAAACGCTGATGGCGGATTACGGCCACCGCGTCTTGCGCCTGCAGAAAGGACGCCTCGCATGAGCATGATTCACTACATCTCGTTACACGTCGAATCGGCGCGCGCCGCGCTCAAAGAGCTTCTGCGCCAACCCATCGGCACGCTGCTGACCCTGCTCATGCTTGCCGTTGCCATGACTTTGCCGCTGTTCATGTATTTGGGCATCCAAAGCGGACAAAGCGTGTTGGGCAAACTCAACGAGTCGCCGCAGATTACGGTCTATATGGACACCGATGCGGCAAGTTCTGATGCCGATACGGTGAAAAACCTGCTCCAACGCGACAGCCGTATCGATAAAGTCCGCTTTATCAGCAAGCAGGAAGGTTTGGAAGAATTGCAGACCAATCTCGACCAAAACCTCGTTTCCATGCTCGATGGCAACCCGTTGCCCGACGTCTTTATCGTTACGCCCGACCCTGCCACTTCGCCGGATCAGATGCAGGCCATCTATAAAGACATTACCAAGCTGCCACGCGTCGAATCGGCAACCATGGATACGGAATGGGTACAAACCCTTTATCGTATTAACGAATTTATCCGCAAGATTTTGTGGTTCCTCTCGCTGACATTGGGCATGGCCTTTGTCTTGGTGGCACACAACACCATCCGCCTGCAAATCCTCAGCCGCAAGGAAGAGCTGGAAATCACCAAGCTATTGGGTGCGCCCGCTTCCTTCATCCGCCGTCCTTTCCTTTATCAGGCAATGTGGCAGAGTATTTTCTCCGCCGCCGTCAGCCTGGGCTTGTCGGCTTGGCTGCTGGCCGAAGTACAGCCGCTGGTGGACGCGATTTTCAAACCCTACGGTCTGAACATCGGCTGGCGTTTCTTCACATTTAGCGAAGTGTCGCTGGTATTCGGCTTCGTCATCGCGCTGGGCGTATTCGGCGCATGGCTGGCCACCACGCAACACCTTTTGGGCTTCAAAGCCAAAAAATAAGCCTTGGCAAACAGGCCGTCTGAACCATTCAGACGGCCTGAAATCTTATCCTTTCGCAACTTAAACAAACCTTGTGAAAATTTAATACTGCCAAATCTAACAGCAAGGGCATAATCCCTTATAATTGATGGTTTATTATCCATCTCATTTCATTTGTGCGGCATAAACCGTGCAGACAAATAACGAAAGACATCCTGTGGACAAACTCAAAATCTCTGCCAACGGCCCCCTCAACGGCGAAATCATCGTATCCGGCGCAAAAAATGCTGCCCTGCCGCTGATGTGTGCCGGTCTGCTGACTTCCGGCACTTTACGCTTGAAAAACGTACCCATGCTCGCCGACGTCAAAACCACCCAAAAACTGCTGCAAGGCATGGGCGCACGCGTTTTGACCGACAACATCTCCGAATTTGAAATCAACGGCGGCACCGTCAACAACACCTGCGCACCTTACGAGCTGGTAAAAACCATGCGCGCATCCATCTTGGTTTTGGGCCCGACCCTCGCCCGTTTCGGCGAAGCCCAAGTCAGCCTGCCCGGCGGTTGCGCCATCGGTTCGCGTCCGGTTGACCAACACCTCAAAGGCCTCGAAACCATGGGCGCGGAAATCACCATCGAACACGGTTACGTCAAAGCCAAAGGCCGTCTGAAAGGCACGCGTGTCACCATGGACGTCGTGACCGTAGGCGGTACCGAAAACCTGCTGATGGCGGCCACGCTCGCCGAAGGCACCACTATCCTCGAAAACTGCGCCATCGAGCCCGAAGTCGTCGATTTGGCCGAATGCCTCGTTAAAATGGGCGCAAAAATCAGCGGCATCGGCACAGCAACCATGACCATCGAAGGTGTAAAAGAGCTGCACGGCTGCGAACACAGCGTCGTTCCCGACCGTATCGAAGCCGGTACCTTCCTCTGCGCCGTCGCCATGACCGGCGGCAAAGTCGTCCTGCGCAATGCTGCTCCCAAAACCATGGAAGTCGTATTGGACAAACTGACCGAAGCCGGCGCCATCATCGAAGCCGGCGACAACTGGATTTCCATCGACATGCAACAACGCCCCAAAGCCGTGGACATCCGTACCGTCGTCCACCCTGGCTTCCCAACCGACATGCAGGCGCAGTTTATGGCCATGAACGCCATTGCCGAAGGCAGCAGTCGCGTGGTGGAAACCATTTTTGAAAACCGCTTCATGCACGTTCCCGAACTCAACCGCATGGGCGCAGACATCACCACCGAAGGCAACACCGCCTACATCAAAGGCGTAGAAAAACTCTCCGGCGCCGTCGTGATGGCAACCGACCTGCGCGCCTCCGCCAGCCTCGTCATGGCCGGTTTGGTCGCTGATGGCGAAACCATCGTCGAACGCATCTACCACCTCGACCGCGGCTATGAATACATCGAGAAAAAACTCGGCGGCGTAGGCGCAAAAATCGAACGCGTACGCGGTTGATCCCATACGCAGCCGATAAATAAAAGGCCGTCTGAAACACCGGCAATCGGGTTTCAGACGGCCTTTGCGTATTGTTTTGCGGTATAATTCCCGACATCTTTATCCATTGTTTTTAAAAGCACAAACCATGACACGCAAAATCCTTGTCACTTCCGCGCTGCCGTATGCCAACGGCAGCATCCACCTCGGCCACATGGTCGAACACATCCAAACCGATGTTTGGGTACGCTTCCAAAAACTACGCGGCCACGAATGCTACTACTGCTGCGCCGACGACACCCACGGCACGCCCGTGATGCTTGCCGCGCAAAAACAAGGCATCGCGCCCGAAGACATGATTGCCAAAGTGCGCGAAGAGCACCTCGCCGACTTTACCGGTTTCAACATCGGCTACGACAATTATTACAGCACCCATTCCCCTGAAAACAAACAGTTTTCCCAAGACATTTACCGCGCGCTGAAAGCTAACGGCAAAATCGAAAGCCGCGTCATCGAGCAGCTTTTCGACCCCGAAAAACAAATGTTCCTGCCCGACCGCTTCGTCAAAGGCGAATGCCCCAAATGCCACGCCCAAGACCAATACGGCGACAACTGCGAAGTCTGCGGCACGACCTATTCCCCGACGGAACTGATTAATCCGTATTCCGCCGTTTCCGGTGCCAAACCCGAATTGCGTGAATCCGAACACTTCTTCTTCAAACTGGGCGAATGCGCCGACTTCCTCAAAGCATGGACCTCCGGCAACAACCCGCACGACGGCAAGCCCCATTTGCAACCCGAAGCCCTCAACAAAATGAAAGAATGGCTGGGCGAAGGCGAAGAAACCACCCTGTCCGACTGGGACATCTCCCGCGATGCGCCGTATTTCGGTTTCGAAATCCCCGACGCGCCGGGCAAATACTTCTACGTTTGGCTGGACGCGCCCGTCGGCTACATGGCGTCGTTTAAAAACCTGTGTGACCGCATCGGCATCGATTTTGACGAATACTTCAAAGCCGACAGCCAAACCGAAATGTACCACTTCATCGGCAAAGACATCCTCTATTTCCACGCCCTGTTCTGGCCTGCCATGCTGCATTTCTCCGGCCACCGCGCCCCGACCGGCGTGTACGCACACGGCTTTTTGACCGTGGACGGACAAAAAATGTCCAAATCGCGCGGCACCTTTATCACCGCCAAATCCTATCTGGAACAAGGCCTGAACCCCGAGTGGATGCGCTACTACATCGCCGCCAAACTCAACAGCAAAATCGAAGACATCGATTTGAACCTGCAAGACTTTATCAGCCGCGTCAACAGCGACCTCGTCGGCAAATACGTCAACATCGCCGCCCGCGCTTCAGGGTTTATCACCAAACGCTTTGAAGGCCGTCTGAAAGACGTTGCCGACAGCGAATTGCTGGCAAAACTGACTGCGCAAAGCGAGGCCATTGCCGAATGCTACGAAAACCGCGAATACGCCCGCGCCCTGCGCGACATCATGGCATTGGCAGACGCCGTGAACGAATACGTCGATGCCAACAAACCGTGGGAACTCGCCAAACAAGAAGGTCAAGACGAACGCCTACACGAAGTATGCAGCGAACTCATCAACGCCTTCACCATGCTGACCGCCTACCTCGCCCCCGTGTTGCCGCAAACCGCCGCCAACGCCGCGCGTTTCCTCAATCTGGACGCAATTACCTGGGCAAACACGCGCGAAACCTTGGGCGGACACGCCATCAACAAATACGAACATTTAATGCAACGAGTGGAGCAAAAACAAGTGGACGATTTAATCGAAGCCAACAAACAAAGCATTCAGACGACCCCTGCGCCTGTTGAAGACAGCAAATACGAAAAAGTCGCCGAACAGGCGAGCTTCGACGACTTCATGAAAATCGACATGCGCGTCGCCAAAGTATTGAACTGCGAAGCCGTCGAAGGCAGCACCAAACTTTTGAAATTCGACCTCGATTTCGGTTTTGAAAAACGCATCATCTTCTCCGGCATCGCCGCGTCTTACCCAAATCCTGCCGAATTGAACGGCCGCATGGTCATCGCCGTCGCCAACTTCGCCCCGCGCAAAATGGCAAAATTCGGCGTATCCGAAGGCATGATCCTCTCCGCCGCCACGGCAGAGGGCAAACTAAAGCTCCTCGACGTTGACGCAGGCGCACAGCCCGGGGATAAAGTGGGCTAAGTATCAAATCTTAAGGAGAAACCATGTTAAACCTTTCCGCACCGGTACTTAAAGAAATTGAGTTGCTTAATGATGCAGGCTTATCGGTTGGCGCTATTGTTGCAGTGTTGCGTCTGAAGTTTCCGGTAGAGCTCCATGATCGGGAGGACAAGAAAATTGAAGAAGCCGTTCTTCTCATGATCAATCCACCGCGAAAAGCACCTTCTCTTTCCCGCTAAGGTAGCGATACCGGTTGAAAGGTAAATTTGGTTATGCTTCAACAAAAGGCCGTCTGAAACTTTCAGACGGCCTTTTTATTTATCCAAACACTTATTTCCGTTAAAACTTTATCTCAACAATTCATCGGTAACGCGTTGCAGAAATTCGATGCGCTCGGGTTTGGCTTCGCCTGATTCGGCAGCGGCTTTGACGGCGCAGCCGGGTTCGGCGCGGTGGGTGCAGTTGTGGAAACGGCACTGGCCGATAAGGTGGCGCAGGTCGGGGAAGTATTGCAGTAAATCGGCGGCTTGGAGATGGTGCAGGCCGAATTCTTGCAGGCCGGGGGAATCGATGAGTCGGGTTTCTGCGTTTAAATCGTATAGTTGGGCGTGGGTGGTGGTGTGTTTGCCGGAGTCGAGCGCGGTGGAAATGTCGCCGGTTCGGGCGGCTTGGTTGCCGAGTAGGGCGTTGGTCAGGGTGGACTTGCCCATGCCGCTTTGTCCGAGCAGGATGTTGGTTTGCCCTTCTAAAATGGGGCGCAGGATGTCGGCGTTTTCTAATGCGTTGGTTTCGACCACGGAGTAGCCGAGGGTTTCGTAGAATTTGAGTTTCTCGCGCCATTGGGCGGTTTCGGGGAGGTCGGCTTTGTTGAGGACGATGACGGCGTCGATGCCGGCCGCTTCTGCCGCGAGGAGGGCGCGTTGCAACAGGGCTTCGCTGGGAGATGGGCTGGCGGCGGTTACGATGAGCAGTTGGGTAACGTTGGCGGCAATCAGTTTGGTTTTCCACGCGTCTTGGCGGTAGAGCAGGCTTTCACGCGGGAGGTAGTCTTCAATCACGACTTGTTCGCCGTTGATGGGGCTGATGCGGACTTGGTCGCCGCAGGCGAAATCGACGCGTTTTTTGCGGGTGGTGGCGTCATATGTTTGGCCGTCGGGGGTGCGGACAATATAGCGGCGGCCATAGCTGGTAATGATTTGGGCGGTATCGGTCATGATGGGGTTTATTGTTTGGAATGGTGTGATTGTACCGAAAGTCGGCTATGGCCGTCTGAAAACTTGTTTGCACCTTTTAACTTTCTTTGGCTTGGTTTTTGGGTGTTTCTACTCTATATTTGCAATGTATTGGTTTTCAGGAGATTTTTTTATGGATTTCAGTCAGTTGCTCAATCAGGTTTTGGGTGCGGCCCAAAAAGGCGGCAAAGCGGTGGCGGACAGCCCGCTCAATTCTTTCGGCGGCGGCGCGCTGACGGGTGCTTTGGCATCGATGCTGTTGAAAAAGAAAAACGCAAAGAAGCTGGTCAAAACCGGCTCGGTCGCCGCTTTGGGTTTTCTGGCTTATAAAGGCTATCAAAACTGGAAACAAAACCGCCAGCAGGACGAATTGCCGCAAAGTGCGTTCCAACCTGCCGGCCTGATTGGCGAAAACCACAGCCGTGTGATTTTGCAAACAATGATTGCGGCGGCGGCTTCAGACGGCCTGATTGACGATGCGGAACGCGCGGCCATTGAGCGTGAAAGCGGCAGCGATGCGGAAACGGCGGCATGGTTGCAGGCTGAATATGCGCAACCGGCCTCTATCGAGCAAATTGCCGCTTCAGTCGGCAATGACGAGGCTTTGGCAGCCGAAACTTATCTGGCGGCCCGATTGGTCTGCGCGGACTTGTCGCGCAAGGAAATCGTGTTCCTGAGCCGTTTGTCCCAAGCTTTGAATTTGGACGACCAGCTGGTCGAAAGTTTGGAAAAACAGCTCGAATTGGCTTAAGCCGGATTTACAAGGCCGTCTGAAACCTGATTTCAGACGGCCTTTCGACTTAATTTCAGAGTAAAATAACCCTTTCGACATATTAAAGGCTGTCCGAACATGAATAAACTTTTTTCCACATTCAAAACGTTTTTAGCCGCTTCGTCCGTCTTGGTATTGGCCGCCTGCCCGAGCGGCAACGCGCCGCAATCCAAACCTTCTACACAGGGTCAAAATACGGTTTCGCATACTGCACCCAAACCGAAAGCCACGGTTGCGCTGGCTTTGGGCGGCGGCGCGTCCAAAGGCTTTGCCCATATCGGGATTATTAAGGTTTTGAAAGAAAACAATATTCCGGTCAAAATCGTTACCGGTACATCCGCAGGCTCGATTGTCGGCAGTATGTACGCTTCGGGAATGTCGCCCGACCGCCTCGAATTGGAAGCGGAAATTTTGGGTAAAACCGATTTAGTGGATTTAACCTTGTCCACCAGCGGCTTCATCAAAGGCGAAAAACTGCAAAACTACATCAACCGCAAAGTCGGCAACCGCCCGATGCAGCAGTTTCCCATCAAATTTGCCGCCGTTGCGACCGATTTTGAAAGCGGCAAACCGGTGGTGTTCAACGTAGGCAATGCCGGACAGGCCGTCCGCGCTTCTGCTTCGATTCCGAACGTGTTCCAACCTGTCGTTATCGGCAGCCGCAAATATGTGGACGGCGGCCTGTCTCAGCCCGTACCGGTCAGCGCGGCGAAAAAACTGGGGGCAAACTTCATCATTGCCGTCGATATTTCCGCCCGTCCGGCCAAAAACGTCAGCCAAGGCATGTTCTCCTATCTTGACCAAACCTTCAACGTGATGAGCCAAACCGCCTTACACCAAGAATTGGGCCAAGCCAATGTGGTCATCAAACCGCAGGTTTTGGAGCTGGGTTCGGTTGGCGGTTTCGACCAAAAACAACGCGCCATCCAATTGGGCGAACAAGCCGCACGCGCCGCCCTGCCTGAAATCAAACGCAAACTGGCGGCATATCAGTATTAATCATCCGCCGTTTGAACAGGCCGTCTGAAAGTATGTTTTTCAGACGGCCTTTCTTGTGCAAATCTGCTAAAATCACGCGTTTCCTACAAATCATAAAATCCTAAAAAAATGAATATCTTTTACGAAGAGTCCGGCCAATTCAAAGTCGCCACCATCGTCCAAAAAAACGACGCCACCTACCAAGTCGATACCCAACACGGCAAACGCACCAAAGTGAAGGCAAACAATGTCTTTGCCGAGTTTGACGGCGATATGGCGGCATTTTTGGAGAACGCGCAGGCACAGGCAGCGGACATCGACACCGATTTATTGTGGGAAGTATGCGGCGAAGAGGAGTTTACCGCCGAAGCCATCGCCGAAGAATATTACGGCCACGCGCCGACCAAAACCGAGCTGGCGGCAACTTTGATTGCGCTGTACGCCGCGCCGATGTATTTCTACAAAAAAGCCAAAGGCGTGTTCAAAGCCGCGCCTGAAGAAACTTTGAAACAAGCGCTTGCCGCCATCGAACGCAAAAAACAGCAAGACGCGCAAATCGACGCTTGGGCAGAAGCCTTAAAACGCGGCGAGATGCCGTCTGAAATCGCGGCGGATTTGAAAACCATCCTGCACGCGCCCGACAAGCAGTCGCTGACCTACAAAGCCTTTACCAAAGCCGCCGACGCGCTGAAAATCTCCGCCTACGAATTGGCGAAAAAGACGGGCGGTATTACGTCCATCCCCCAATACCTGCAAGACGGTTTTGAAATCAAATACTTCCCCAAAGGAACAGGTTTCCCCGACCTCCCCCTGCCCGAAATGCCCGACCTGCCCAAGGCCGACGTTACCGCCTTTTCCATCGACGACGAATCGACCACCGAAGTGGACGACGCCTTGAGCCTGACCGATTTGGGCAACGGCATGAAACGCGTCGGCATCCACATTGCCGCGCCGTCGCTTGCCGTTAAACCGGGCGACAAAATGGAAAAAAACATCATGGAACGCTTAAGCACGGTTTATTTCCCAGGCGGCAAAATCACCATGCTGCCCGAAAACTGGATTGCCGCGTTCAGCCTTGATGCGGGCGCATACCGCCCTGCCGTTAGCATTTATTTCGATGTGGACAGCGAGTTCAACGTCGGCGCACCAACCTGCAAAATCGAAGCGGTCAACATCGCCGAAAACCTGCGCATTCAAGCCATTGAGCCGCATTTCAACGCTGAAACCGGCTTGGACGAAGCAGGCGAAATGATGTTCGCCCACCATCAAGACCTGATTTGGTTCTATCAATTCGCCATCGCCCTGCAAAAAGCGCGCGGCAAATACGAGCCCGACCGCGCGCCGCAATACGATTACAGCATCGAATTGAATGAGGAAGGCAACGTATCCGTCGTCCGCCGCGAACGCGGTTCGCCCATCGATACGCTGGTCAGCGAGATGATGATTCTTGCCAACAGTACTTGGGCGCAGATGCTCCATGATAACGACCTGCCCGGCCTCTTCCGCGTCCAACCGGCAGGCAAAGTGCGCATGAGCACCAAATCCGAACCGCACATCGGCATGGGCGTGCAGCATTACGGCTGGTTCACCTCGCCGCTGCGCCGCGCCGCCGACTACATCAACCAAAAACAGCTGATCAGCCTGATTGACGACACGGCCGAGCCGCTGTATCAAAACAGCGATGCCGAGCTTTTCGCCGCACTGCGCGACTTCGATGCCGCCTATACAGCCTACGCCGACTTCCAACGCCAAATGGAAGCCTACTGGAGCCTCGTCTACCTGCAACAGCAAGGAATGAGCGAGCTGACGGCTACCATCCTCAAAGAAGACCTCGTCCGCATTGAGGGGCTGCCGCTGGTAACGCGCGCGACCGGTATTCCGTTTGACGCGCTGCCCAAATCGCAGGCATTGTTCAAAATCACTGAATTGGATGCCGAGAAGCAGTTTATCGCGCTCAACTATCAAAAAGCCGTTTTACCGGGCTGATAACATTATTCCGTTTGAAAAAAGGCCGTCTGAACGCAAAAACAGAAATCTTTGATTTCGTTTTCATCCCTGTTCAGACGGCCTTCATCATCTAAAAATGCTACAATTCCCCTTTTCTGCCCATCATTTCAAACCATGAAAAAAAACGCCCCCCAATCCTTTGAAGAAGCCTTATCCCGCCTCGAAACCCTGACCCAGGCCATGCAAAGCAGCGAAATGCCGCTGGAAGACGCCCTGGCCGCCTATCAGGAAGGCAACGAATTGGTCCGATACTGCCAAACCAAATTGGCGGAAGTCGAGCAGAAACTGCAAGTCTTGGATGCCGGCGAACTGAAGGAGTTGAACCTTGAACCCGGAGAATGAACTCAAAACATGGCAGCAAAAAGCCCAAGCGCAGACCGAATTGCTGCTGGCGCATTTCTTGCCGTCTGAAAGCCAAGTGCCGCACACGCTGCACGAAGCCATGCGTTACGTTACCCTCGGCGGCGGAAAACGGCTGCGCCCGCTCTTGGTGCTTGCCGCGTCCGAATTGGGCGAAGCAAACCAAAATGCCGTCGAGCAGGCGATGGCGGCCATCGAAATGGTGCACGTCTATTCGCTGGTTCACGACGATATGCCGGCGATGGACAACGACAGCCTGCGCCGCGGCAAACCGACCTGCCATGTGCAATACGATGAAGCAACCGCCCTTTTGGTCGGCGATGCGCTACAAACCCAAGCCTTTGATGTACTGAGCCGTCCGACAGGTCTGTCTGCCGAACGCCAGCTTGCCATGTTGTCCACGCTGGCCCAAGCATCCGGCAGTCTCGGCATGGCGGGCGGACAAGCCATCGACCTGGCCAATGTCGGCAAAGCCATGAATCCGGCCGAACTGGAACAAATGCACAGCCTCAAAACCGGCGCACTCATCCGCGCGGCCGTAGCCTTAGGCGCACTTTCCTGCCCGGACTTAACACCGGCGCAAATCCAAACCTTAGACCACTACGCCGCCAAATTGGGCCTGGCTTTCCAAGTGATCGACGATGTATTGGACTGCGAAGCCGATACCGCCACCTTGGGCAAAACCGCCGGCAAAGACTCGGACAACGACAAACCGACCTACGTCAAACTGATGGGCCTGCACGCCGCGCGTACTTACGCAGAAACGTTGATTGCAGAAGCCGTTGCCCTGATCGAGCCATTCGGCGACAAAGCCCTGCGCCTGCGCCAACTGGCCGAGTTTGTTACTGCGCGGAAAAACTAAACCTGCGAATAAAATAAAGGCCGTCTGAAACCTGATTTTAGGTTTCAGACGGCCTTTTTAACAGCCTGTTTGGCTGGTTCAACCGAATGCTGAGTCTTTCTAAATACGGCTCAAAAATCCCCCCGCAAACTGCGTTGACAAGCCTCAGCCTGCCTGTTTAATCCAATAGGGCATCTACAAACGCTTTGGCATTAAACGGACGCAAATCATCGATGCCTTCGCCTACGCCGATGTAGCGGACGGGAACTGGGCGGTCAGAGGCAAGGGCGGCAAGGATACCGCCTTTGGCCGTACCGTCGAGCTTGGTGACGATCAGACCGGTCAGACCCAGCGCTTCGTCAAAGGCTTTCACTTGGTTGACGGCGTTTTGACCAATATTGGCATCAAGCACGACAATGATTTCATGTGGCGCATCCGGCATGGCTTTTTGCAACACGCGTTTCACTTTTTTGATTTCTTCCATCAAATGAAGCTGCGTGGGCAGGCGGCCGGCAGTATCGGCCAGCACGATGTCGATCCCGCGCGCTTTCGCAGCTTGGACGGCATCGAAGCAAACAGCGGCGGAATCGCCCGTGGTTTGCGAAATCACGGTCACATTGTTGCGTTCGCCCCAAGCTTGAAGCTGCTCGCGCGCGGCGGCGCGGAAAGTATCACCTGCCGCCAGCAATACAGATTTGCCCTGCGCTTGGAAGTATTTGGCGAGTTTGCCGATAGATGTGGTTTTACCTGCGCCATTGATACCGGCAAGCATAATCACGAAAGGCTCCTTGGTTTCCGGCAAGACCAAAGGTTTTTCCAGAGGCTTAATCAAGTCGTACAGCGCATCTTTCAGTGCGCCGCGCAATTCGTTGCCGTCTTTGAGGCCTTTGAGGCTGACACGGTCGCGCACGTCTTTCATCAAGTATTCGGTGGCTTCCATGCCCATATCGCTGGTAATCAGCACGGTTTCCAGCTCTTCGTACAAATCCTCGTCGATTTGTCCGCCGCCGAACACGCCGGCCAGCGATTTCGCCATTTTATCGCGTGATTTGGTCAAGCCTTGTTTCAAACGTGCGGCCCAACTGAGCTTGGGTTCTTCTGCCGGAGCAGGGGCTTCAGCCGGTGTTTCCGTAACGGCTTCTTGAGCTTGCTCGACAGTCTCGCTAACTGCTTCAACAGCTTCTTCTTTGACCGCTTCTGCCTGTTCTGCTGCTTCTTCAGAAGCCTCAGCTACTTCAGACGGCATCTCGGCAACGGTTTCTTGAACCTGTTCAACAGCTTCGCTGACGGTTTCAACAGCCGTTTCTTTTGCCGCTTCAGCCTGTTCTGCTACTTTTTCAGCAACCTCGGCCGCTTCAGACGGCATCTCGGCAACGGTTTCTTGAACCTGTTCAACAGCCTCACTGACGGTTTCAACGGCCGATTCTTTTGCCGCTTCAGCGTGTTCTTCTACTTTTTCAACTGTTTCAGACGGCGTTTCGGTCAAAGCTTCCCGCACCTGCTCGACGGTTTCACTGACAGTTTCAACAGCCGATTCGACATGCCCTTTGACGCTTTCCGCTAAAGATTCGGCATCTTCTTTAATATTTTCAACTACTTGAGCAACTTCAGATTCTGCTTTTACTGCGGTTTCCTGAACTTGAGCCTCCTCAGGAGCCGGAGTTTCCTGTTTTTTCTTGCGACGGAAGAAGCTGAACATTAAATTTTCCTTTTAATTTTAGAAACTTGAAATAGGGAGTATTGTAGCGTATTTTACGTGGCAAGGTTGTCTGAAAATCAAGGTTGTCAGGTTTTGGCATTTCCAACGTCTAACAAGGCAAACCCTCCATACAGGAAACATAGAGATGAAACCCCGTACCTTCTTTTCCCTTTGCGCCAAGTTCGGCTGCCTGCTTGCGCTTGGCGCCTGCTCATCCAAAATGATGGATACCGAAGCCGCAACCGTACCGCAAGCATTGTCCTCTTTGAAAACTCCTGACAACCGCCCTGCCAGTGTTTTCTTGAAAAAAGACAAACCGACTCTGATTAAATTTTGGGCAAGTTGGTGTCCTTTGTGTTTGTCCGAATTGGGACAAACCGAAAAATGGGCGCAAGATGCAAAATTCGGTTCTGCCAACCTGATTACCGTTGCCTCGCCCGGTTTTCTACACGAGAAAAAAGACGGCGACTTTCAAAAATGGTATGCCGGTTTGAACTATCCCAAGCTGCCCGTCGTTACCGACAACGGCGGCACCATTGCCCAAAGCCTGAATATCAGTGTTTACCCTTCGTGGGCATTAATCAGTAAAGACGGCGACGTGCAGCGCATCGTCAAGGGCAGTATCAACGAAGCGCAGGCATTGGCTTTAATCCGCGATCCCAATGCCGATTTAGGCCGTCTGAAAAACACATTTTACAAACCCGACATACAGAAAAAGGATTCAGCAATCATGAATACGCGCACCATCTACCTCGCCGGCGGCTGCTTCTGGGGCTTGGAAGCCTATTTCCAACGCATAGACGGCGTGGTTGACGTAGTATCCGGCTACGCCAACGGCAAAACGGAAAACCCAAGCTACGAAGACGTGTCCTACCGCGATACAGGCCATGCCGAAACCGTCAAAGTCACCTACGATGCCGACAAACTCAGTCTCGACAACATCCTGCAATACTATTTCCGCGTCGTTGACCCGACCAGCCTCAACAAACAAGGCAACGACACCGGCACGCAATACCGCAGCGGCGTGTATTACACCGACCCCGCCGAAAAAGCCGTCATCGCTGCCGCCCTCAAACGTGAGCAACAAAAATACCAACAGCCCCTCGTCGTCGAAAACGAGCCGCTGAAAAACTTCTACGACGCCGAGGAATACCATCAGGACTACCTGATTAAAAACCCCAACGGCTATTGCCACATCGACATCCGCAAAGCCGACGAACCGCTGCCGGGCAAAACTAAAGACACCCCGCAAGGCAAAGGCTTTGACGCGGCAACGTATAAAAAACCTAGCGATGCCGAACTCAAACGCATCCTGACTGAAGAGCAATATCAAGTTACCCAAAACAGCGCGACCGAATACGCCTTCAGCCACGAATACGACCACTTGTTCAAACCCGGCATTTATGTGGACATCGTCAGCGGAGAACCCCTGTTCAGCTCCGCCGACAAATTCGATTCCGGCTGCGGCTGGCCGAGCTTCACCCACCCGATTAATGCCTCCGCCATTACCGAACACGACGATTTCAGCTACAACATGCGCCGCACCGAAGTGCGCAGTCATGCCGCCGACTCACACTTGGGACACGTTTTCCCCGACGGCCCGAAAGACAAAGGCGGCCTGCGCTACTGCATCAACGGCGCAAGCTTGAAATTCATTCCTTTGGAAGAAATGGACGCAGCCGGCTACGGCGCATTGAAAGACAAAGTGAAATAACGGTTTGAATCGAAAAAGGCCGTCTGAAAAAGATTTCAGACGGCCTTTTTAATTTGCCGGATGTATAGGGTTGGTTTCTTATCTATCAAGAAATCCCAATAACTAAGAAAGTGCGCCCTACAAAAGCCTTTTAAATTCGTTTTGCCAACTCTTCGGCTTTACCCACATACAACGCAGGGGTCAACTCAAGCAATTTGGCTTTGGCTTCTGCTGGAATTTCCAACGATTCGATAAAGAGTTTCAACACTTCAGGCGTAATGCCGTCTTTACCGCGTGTCAGGTCTTTCAGCTTCTCGTAAGGATTGGCCACGCCGTAACGACGCATTACGGTTTGGATTGGCTCGGCCAGCAGCTCCCAAGTAGCATCTAAATCGGCAGCAAGGGCGGCAGGATTCGGCTCAAGCTTGTTCAGACCGCGCAGATGGGCGGCAAAGCCCAATACGGTATAGCCCACGCCTACGCCCATATTGCGCAATACGGTGCTGTCGGTCAGGTCGCGCTGCCAACGGGAAATCGGCAGTTTTTCGGACAAAAAGCCCAATACGGCATTGGCCATACCGAGGTTGCCTTCGGAGTTTTCAAAGTCGATTGGGTTGACTTTGTGCGGCATGGTGGAAGAACCGACTTCGCCTGCTTTGACTTTTTGTTTGAAGTAACCCAAAGAAATATAACCCCAAACGTCGCGGTTGAAGTCGATCAGAATCGTGTTGACACGGCTGATGGCTTGGAAGAATTCCGCCATATAGTCGTGCGGCTCGATTTGAATGGTGTAAGGGTTGAAGGTCAGGCCGAGGCTGATTTCGACAAAGTTGCGGCAATGGGTTTCCCAATTCACATCGGGATAAGCGACCATATGGGCATTATAGTTGCCGACTGCGCCATTAATTTTGCCGAGGAATTCTTGCGCTTGCAGGTTTTTGAACTGGCGTTGCAGGCGGTACACGACATTGGCGATTTCTTTACCCAGTGTGCTTGGCGTCGCAGGCTGGCCATGCGTGCGGCTCATCATAGGGACGGCAGCCAACTCATGCGCCATCCCGGTCAGTTTTTCGATGATTTCGGCCAGTTTCGGCAGCAAAACAGTCTCACGCGCTTCTTGCAGCATTAAAGCGTGGGACAGGTTGTTGATGTCTTCGCTGGTGCAGGCAAAGTGAATGAACTCGCTGGCAGCAGCCACTTCAGGCACGCCGGAGAAGCGTTCTTTAAGCCAATACTCGATGGCTTTGACGTCGTGATTGGTGGTCGCCTCAATGGCTTTGACGGCGGCGGCATCTTCAAGTGAGAAGTTTTCGATCACTTTGTCGATTTCGGCAAGCGTAAAATCGCTGAAAGCAGGAACTTCTGCAATCTTAGGCTCGGCGGCAAGGGCTTTGAGCCAGTTTAATTCAACTTTGACACGCGCACGCATCAGGCCGTATTCGGAGAAAATCGGACGCAATGCTTCAACGGATTTGGCATAGCGGCCATCTAATGGGGAAAGTGCAGCGATAGGGTTAATCATGTCGGATCTTCCTATGGGATGAAAACCAAATTGTTTGCAATTATACATGATTTTACACTTCAAGGCCGTCTGAAAAGCAGGTTTCAGACGGCCTTTTCAGCGTATTTCTCATAAAATTCTTTTCAGAGGTTCAACTTTGCAAATTCGATTTACGATATATGCCATCTTCACGGATAATATCGGCTGACTTTCTGTAAATAATGAGGTTTTATGAATATCAAACGTTTTTCCCTAGCTGCAACCGTATTTGCGGCTTTGATGTTGAGTGCCTGTGAAACAACCACCACATCGAGCGGCGGTGGCAGCTGGACCAACATCGGCACCATCTCTGAAGGCAATATCAAAGTGGCCATTGATAAAAGCAGCATTAAAAGAAATGGTGCACTGGTTACTTTCCGCGATAAAAAAACCGTTTCAAAACTGAAAGAGGAACGTTTCGTCAACACGCCTGCCTATAAAACGGCCATTGGCAGCTGGGAAATTCATTGCTCAAACAAAACCTATCGCCTGGCAGCGCTGCAACTGATGGACGAACACGGCCGGGTGATTTCCAACCAAAGCTATACGCCGACCAGCATCCGCCCAATGAGCGTCATGAGCGGCACGATTACTGAAAAACAATACGAAACAGTGTGCGGACATAAGCTTTAATCCACACTTATTCACAAAGTTATCCACAGTTTAAATATTTAAAAGGCCGCCTGAATGCTTTGAATATCAAGTTTCAGACGGCCTTTTTATGTTTTGATGGAAATTTATCTTCAAATTTATCCACAAAATTTGTTTATTCAAAAATAATTTATTACAGCGATTCATTTACGCTCAAAATTTGCTTCACTTTTTGCCAGAGTATTTCACAAAATACTGCTTTCTACTCTATTTACTGACTTACTATCTGCTTAATCGATCTGTATTTACAGACTGCTATGTATCAAACTGGATCTGCACTAAATGCTTTTCACACAGGTATTCCAATCTTTTGGAAAAAATTTACTTCTCCAAATGAATACTTTTTCTTTGATGATACAACCCTTCTTTAACGCAGCCTTGCTCCTGTTTCTCCATCAATAATCTGGCTGGGCGTTTTCTGCTTACCTATCAATCCGCCTACAACCCAGACTTTCCTGCCGAACTGTCTTCTGACCTCCCTTGCCGTTTTGCACGCCCGTTTGCCTGCACGATTGCATGAAGTAGAGACTAAAGGCATTTCCAAAACCTGACACAAACGCCTTGCACCTGCATGCGCAGGAACCCTGACAGCCAATTTACTGCGTCCTTTCCCACGCAATAAGGGCAATACTTTTTTGCCGGCCGGCAATAAAAAAGTTTTCGGAGCCGGCCATGCTTCATGCAGCATGGTTTGGATATTTTCAGACGGCCTTTGCAGCAAAGGTTGCAACTGTTCCAAGCTATGGCCAATGACAATCATACCTTTGTGTTGCGGTCGTTTTTTCAGATGAATCAGTTGATTGAGTGCTTTGGGCAAAGTAGGGATACAGCCTAAGCCATAGCAAGACTCGGTGGGATAGGCGACCAAACCGCCTTTTTTAAGATGCGCCTGCAGCCTACGTTGGGCTGCAGCCGATAAAATTCTGGGGAACATCATCATATACCAAGGCCGTCTGAAACTGCGATTGTCGGACAATCTGTGTTCAGACGGCCTATTTCTATTCATTATTAACGGTTGATGGCTTTATCGGCAATGTCTTTACGGTATTGCATACCGTCAAAACGGATGGTTTCCAATGCCTCATAAGCCTTACTCTTAGCTTGTGCAACATCATCACCCAAACCGACGACACACAACACACGGCCGCCGTTGGTTACCACTTCGCCTTTTTCATTCGTTGCAGTACCGGCATGGAAAACTTTACCGATTTGATTAGCCTTATCCAAACCGGAGATCACATCGCCTTTTTTCGGAGAGTCAGGATAGTTTTGTGCGGCCAACACCACGCCTACGGCAGTCTGCGGATTCCATTCGGCGGTAACACTATCCAGTTTGCCGTCGATTGCTGCTTCAATCAAATCCACCAAATCACTATTCAACCGGCTCATAATCGGCTGGGTCTCAGGGTCGCCGAAACGGCAGTTGAATTCAATGGTATAAGGCGCACCACTTTTATCAATCATCAAGCCCGCATATAAAAAGCCGGTAAACTCATGACCTTCTGCTTTCATACCTGCCACAGTCGGCAAAATAATTTCATTCATCGCGCGCTCGTACACATCAGGCGTTACTACCGGAGCAGGGCTGTATGCACCCATACCGCCGGTATTAGGGCCTTTGTCGTCATCCAACAGGCGTTTATGGTCTTGACTGGTTGCCATCGGCAAAACATGATTGCCGTCCACCATAACGATAAAGCTTGCTTCCTCGCCTTGCAGGAAATCTTCAATCACGACGCGCGCGCCTGCATTGCCCATTTTGTTACCCAACAACATATCGTCGATAGCGGCATGGGCTTCATCCAAAGTCATGGCGACAATCACGCCCTTACCGGCAGCCAAACCATCCGCTTTAATGACAATCGGCGCACCTTTTCGGTTGACGTAATTATGTGCCGCATCGGCATTTTCAAAGGTTTGGTATTGCGCGGTTGGAATGTTATATTTTGCCATAAACGCTTTAGCAAAATCCTTTGAGCTCTCCAACTGGGCCGCGTATTGAGTCGGGCCAAAAATCTTCAATCCGGCAGCACGGAAGTCATTGACCACACCTGCAGCCAAAGGCGCTTCAGGGCCGACTACAGTAAAGGCAATATTTTCATTACGGCAAAAATCAATCAAATCTTGATGCGCCGTTAATGCGATATTCTGAAGTTTAGGTTCAATTGCCGTTCCGGCATTACCAGGTGCAACAAAGACAGTTTCTACTTTAGACGACTGCGCTAATTTCCAAGCCAGTGCGTGTTCACGTCCACCATTACCAATAACGAGCAATTTCATACCATCTCCTTGAAGAATAGATGTTGTCAATTAAATTCAATCGATGGAATTATTGTTCCATCTTGTATAGCTGTTTCAAATTAAGAATAATATTGCACCAAGACAACCATACTCTAATTTCAAACAACAAAAGGAAAATCATGCAAAAGCGTATTGACGAAATTCAAAGCAAATACCGCGAATGGTGCGAATTACTGCCGCAACTGGAGGCAGATATCGCCCGATGGAAACATGCTGCAAGCCTCATGCAGGACATGGATGAATTCTATACCAACGAATACCAAACGTGTCATCAAGCCATTGAAGAAGGTGCAGATGTTGATTTGCGTACACAGGGCGAATACAGCATTATGAGCGAAGATGCCCTATGGAACGCACTGGGAGAATTTCATCAACTGGCTTGGGAACACTTGCGCTCAAGCGTAAATGCTTTAGACAGATACCAAGGCTAAAACATCAAAGGCCGTCTGAAACTTTTGATTGATCAAATATGTTCAGACGACCTTTTATTCAAACGGCTTCTCAGTATTTACTTCAATTTGGCGCGTATTTTTCCAGGCGGCAATACAGGCTTCATAATCGGCCAACGCTATTTTTACTGTCAACTTACAATCCAGCTGCAAATCCTGTTCCACAATATCGGCCTGATATTGTTTGGCAATCCGTATCGCCTCATTCAAAACTGGATATTCACACTTCAACCAAACCGTTTTTTCAACATTCTTTTCAACAACTTCAGCTATCGCCAGCGCCTGAGCCGTTGATTCCTTATAGGCATGAATCAAACCGGGAACACCCAATAGCGTACCGCCAAAATAACGCACAACCACAACCAATACATCCGTTACGCCAACAGAATCAATCTGCCCCAGAATAGGGCGGCCAGCGCTCCCGGACGGTTCTCCATCATCATTTGCGCGAAACTGCATTCCATCCACACCCAATCGATAGGCGTAGCACCAATGTCGTGCTTTGTGATGCTCTTCCTTTAATGGGTCGAGATATTTCTTCACATCAGCCAACGTGCGGATCGGATAGGCATATGCGATGAAGCGGCTGCCTTTATCTTTAAATTCAGCCTGTGTCGGTGTGGTAATGGTTTTATAGGTCGTAATCATGCCAAAATATTTTCAGACGGCCTTTGTTATAAAAGGCCGTCTGAACGTTTCACGTGAAACATTAGTTTTTCAGTGCTTCTGTCAGTTGAGGCACAACTTCAAACAAATCACCAACCAAGCCGTAGTCTGCCACATTGAAAATAGGCGCATCAGCATCTTTGTTGATGGCAACAATCACTTTACTGTCCTGCATACCGGCAACGTGTTGGATAGCACCGGAAATACCGATAGCGAAGTATAGTTGCGGCGCAACCACTTTACCGGTTTGACCCACTTGGGCATCGTTTGGCGCATACTCGGCATCCACTGCCGCACGGGACGCACCAATCGCCGCACCCAAAACATCTGCCAAAGGAGTCAACACTTCATTAAATTTTTCAGCACTGCCCAATGCACGGCCACCGGAAACAATCACTTTTGCCTGAGTCAATTCAGGGCGGTCAGACTGAGAAAGTTGACGGTTTACGAAACGGCTCAGGTTTTGAGCAGGTGTTGCCTCAACATTGACCACTTCTGCATTACCGCCTTGTCCGGCAGCATCAAATGCTGTCGCACGGAAAGTCAGCACCAGTTTTTCAGAATTGGATTGAACGGTTTCAAATGCATTACCGGCATAAATCGGACGGACAAATGTCGAGTTATCCACAACTTCGGTTAAATCCGAAACTTGTGGCACATCCAACAGGGCAGCTACTCGGGGCAACAGATTTTTACCAAACGCAGTTGCAGTCGCAGCCACATAGCGGTAATCCGCAGCCAGTTTAACAACCAAAGGCGCTAATTCTTCTGCCAAACCTTCAGCGTAATAGGACGCATCGGCTACCAAAACCTTCGCTACGCCTGCAACCTGTTTCGCCTCTTCAACCACCGCAGCAGCATTACTGCCGGCAACCAATAAATCTACATTACCCAATTTAGCGGCAGCCGTTACCGCATGCAAAGTGGCAGGATTCAAATGTTGGTTATTATGTTCCGCAATAATCAATACGCTCATTTCATACTCCTTAGATCACTTTGGCTTCGTTTTTCAGCTTTTCAACCAACTCGGCAACATCAGCTACTTTCACACCGGCTTGACGTGCTTTAGGTTCGGCAAATTTCACGGTATTCAAACGCGGAGAAATATCCACAGCCAAATCGGCAGGACTTAATTTTTCCAAAGGTTTTTTCTTTGCCGCCATGATATTAGGAAGTTTGACAAAGCGTGGTTCGTTCAAACGCAAATCCGCACTGATGACTGCAGGCAGCTTCAATGCAACAGTTTCTTCGCCGCCGTCAATTTCACGAGTTACCAATGCTTCTTCGCCTTCAATTTGCACTTTTGATGCAAAAGTACCTTGAGCCGCATTCAACAACGCAGCCAGCATTTGGGCAACTTGGTTGGCGTCATCATCAATTGCCTGTTTGCCCAGCAGTAAAATTTGCGAATTTTCTTTATCCGCAACAGCTTTCAGCAATTTTGCAACGGCCAAAGGCTCCAATTTCGCATCAGTCTCAACATGAACCGCACGGTCAGCACCCATCGCCAAAGCAGTACGCAACGTCTCTTCGCATTTTTTCTCGCCAAGAGAAACAGCAACAATCTCGCTTACTTTTCCGGCTTCTTTCAAACGGACAGCTTCTTCTACCGCGATTTCATCAAACGGGTTCATCGACATTTTGACATTACCGATATCCACATCGGAACCATCGGCTTTCACACGAACTTTGACGTTGTAGTCCACTACGCGCTTTACTGCGACCAGTGCTTTCATTCAATTCTCCTAAAAAGAATGCCCATCAAATCAAGCATACTGCTTTTGATACATTCTTTATATAAAATCCAATTCGGTTTTCACCAACATGACAAAACCAAATTTATATAAATCTTGGCAAATAGAGCGAAATTATATCATTTCTAAAGCATTTACTCAGAAAATAAATCCAACTCCCCAGCAATTATTTACCGTATGCTGCAACACACTCCATCAAGGTTTGATAAACCTCGTCAACATTGGGAATTTGAGCAATACCGCCTAAATTTTTTGCATAAGCCGAAACTTGAACGCCGGTCTTGGCCGGATCTGTATCTGTATAAATTCCTACGACAGGCTTTTCCAACGCATTGGCAAGATGCAGTAGTCCGGTATCTACGCCAACAATACCTTCTGCGTTTTTCAATAAAAATGCAGCCTGTAATAAATTCATTTTGTCGCAAACCGAGGCAAACGGTAAATCGCTTGCAATCTGTTCGGCACGCATTTTTTCGGTTTCATTTCCCCATGGCAGATATACATTGCATTGTTGTTCTTCATTCAACTTTTTCAATAATGCACGCCAGTGTTCTACCGGCCATAATTTACTGTCGCGACTGGTTGCATGCAAAGCAACGTAATAAGGGGATTGCAAATTTTTCAGACGGCCTGATTCAGGAACCGATAAACCAAACACCTGCGTTTCAGGCATTGTATAACCAAATACTTGAGCGAATAATTCACGGTTTCGCCAGACCGCATTTTTACCTTTCGGCACGGCAAATGTTTTACCGTATGCAAGGGCAGCCAAACTTTCACGCGCGCTGTGTTTATCCAAACCGTAAATAGGGGATTTCGCCATTTTGGCAAAGCATGCGCTTTTAATCAGTCCTTGACTATCTAAAACAAAATCAAAAGATTCAGCCTGTAAATCCGTTTTCAGACGGCCTATTTCACGCCACGTTTCAGCCTGAAAAAGGTGTTTGCGCCACTGCCGCCATTTCATTACATGAACCTTTTTGACAAAAGGATGCAGGCGCGCAATATCCGCAAATCCGGCCTCACACAACCAATGCAGTTCTACCTCAGGACATTGTCTTGCCAAATCTTCAACTGCGGGCAACGTGTGAATTAAATCGCCCATACTGGACAAGCGGACAAGTAAAATCTTCATATTTTGAAAGATGTTTCACGTGAAACAATAGGATTTAAAATATATTTTATTGATTATTAATATATTTTTTTATTTCTTCGGCGTTTTCTAAAATAATAGCTCCGGCAGAATGCATTTCCTTCCATGCGGATTCAACCGTTTCCGGAGCAATACCTCGGCAAGCCGCCTGATTGACGATGACTTTCCAAGCCCCGCCTTTAAGCAACTGTAAAACCGTTGTCTTCACACAATAATCCGTTGCCAAGCCGCCGACAATAACTGTATCTGCATTTTGACAGCGCAACCATTCGATCAAACCTGTACTGAGCTTTTCTTCAATATCGTGAAAACATGCGCCGTAAGGATGCAATTCAGGATCAACGCCTTTCCAAACACAATAATCGTATTCCTTGGCTGAAGGCAGGCCATCCAACAATTCATAGCCATATGTTCCAACCATCGCATGCGCCACCCAAGTCAAATCCGCATCGGGTAAACCTGTCGGCTTCAACATATCAACAGGATTATCCACAAGCCATTTTGCCGCGGCATGATGCGCATCTTTCGTCATCACGCGCAAATCCGCCAATGCAGCTTGGGCATTGAGTTCATCCGCAATCAGATGGCCTTCGGCAACAGGCAATTCTTTCGGGCACAAAGGCGTAAACGTTTTTTGTGCATCTACATCGATAGAAACAATCATGGAATAATATAACCTATTGATTTTATTTTAAATAATTTAAATTTTGCATTTATTTCCAATGTACGGACATTTGGAATAAATGCCTTGTATTATAACAAATTACGACTGCAAAATGTGGGAAAACATCTGTGATATGATGACAGTTTGCACAGAATATTTATCCACAAATTATGTCCTATTCAATTACGCCTATTGCAACCGTTCATTCCCCCTACAAGCAAAAATTCGGCATTGCCCGCCAACCCGGTTTGGTTCCTGCGGCAGAAATTTGCATTGAACTCTCTCCTGAATTTACCGCAGACAGCGTTCGGGGATTGGAAGATTTCGACTATGTGTGGATAAGTTTTATTTTCCACGCCGTATTAGATGAAGGTTGGGCGCAAATGGTGCGTCCGCCACGGCTTGGAGGCAAACAAAAAATGGGCGTATTTGCCACGCGCAGCCCGCACCGCCCCAATCATCTCGGTTTATCCCTGCTGAAACTCGAACGCATCGAAACAGGCAAATCTGTCCGCATTTATTGCAGCGGCGCAGACCTGTTGAACGGTACTCCGGTAGTGGATATCAAACCCTACATCCCGTTTGTCGAATCCAAACCTGACGCATCATCAGGCTTTGTCAGCGGCAAACCTGAAGAATTGAGCGTAGTCTGGGCAGAAAGTACGCTTGCGGAACATTTATCCACAGAAGAAAAACATCTTATTGAGCAAAGCATTGCCCAAGATCCCCGTCCTGCCTACCAAGATATTCCCGAACGGATTTATGTAATGAATATTGCGGATTATGAAGTGCAGTTTAGGATAGAAAACAAATGTGCCACAGTGATTAAACTATCCACAATCTGATTGCAGATTGAAATTTTCTACAAACGAAAGGCCGTCTGAACATTTCAGACGGCCTTTGAGTTATCCATAGACTGATTGATTCAGCCTGTTATCCTTTAGATTTTGCTGGCAAAGAATTCCAAGGTACGAACCAATTGGCAAGTGTAAGACATTTCATTGTCGTACCAAGCAACGGTTTTCACCAATTGTTTGTCGCCTACGGTCATCACGCGGGTTTGAGTGGCATCGAAGAGTGAGCCGTATTCAATACCAATGACGTCGGAAGATACGATTTGATCTTCAGTGTAGCCGTAAGACTCGCTGGCGGCAGCTTTCATCGCAGCATTGATTTCTTCTTTGGTCACAGGACGCTCCAGAACAGAAACCAGTTCGGTCAAAGAGCCGGTAGCAACGGGAACGCGTTGGGCAGAACCATCAAGTTTACCGTTCAATTCAGGGATAACTAAGCCGATGGCTTTAGCGGCACCGGTGCTGTTCGGTACGATATTCAAGGCAGCGGCACGGGCGCGGCGGAAGTCGCCTTTGCGGTGTGGCGCGTCAAGGGTGTTTTGGTCGCCGGTATAGGCGTGGATGGTGGTCATCAAGCCTTCGACAATACCGAATTCTTTTTGCAATACCGCAGCCATAGGAGCCAGGCAGTTAGTCGTACAAGAAGCGGCAGAGATGACGGTTTCGCTGCCGTCCAAAATATCTTGGTTTACGCCGTATACGACAGTTTTCACATCATTGCCGCCGGGAGCCGAAATCACAACTTTGCGCGCACCGGCACGGATATGGGCTTCCGCTTTGGTTTTATTGGTAAAGAAACCGGTACATTCGAGGACGACGTCCACACCCAGCTCGCCCCAAGGCAGTTCTTCAGGATTAGGATTGGCAAATACTTTGATTTCTTTGCCGTTAACAACAATAGCGTCGTCTTTCAATTCGGCAGAGCCTTCAAAGCGGCCTTGGGTGCTGTCGTATTTGAAGAGGTGCAACAGCATGTCAGCAGGAGTCAAGTCGTTAACAGCAACGACTTCGATACCTTGGGCTTTTTCAATTTGACGCAATGCCAGACGACCGATACGGCCAAAACCATTAATCGCTACTTTAATACTCATTTTGCTACTCCTAATTAGATGGAATGGGAAAAATTTTTCAGTAAGGCCATTGTATCCTGAAACAAAATTACTTTCTAGGATTACAGATAATTACTTTTAAGTTGTTTGATTTAAATAAAGAAAACATGAAATTCTTGTTTGTAGGAAAATATCAGGTAAATCGAATTAGTCCTAGCTTTTGATATTTTATTTCATAAAAACCTTTTTCCAATCTTAAAAGTTTCATAAGTTTATGGAAATCATAAACTTAGTTCTATTTCTTCCGTATTTGGTCATTTTGTGTTGATAACTCAGTGTTTTCTTCAAATCATAATATTTTAATTTTTAAAATGATGATTTTGATGAAGAACCAAACTATCTGTGGATAACGGAATAACTTTCTTTAAAACCAATTTGATAGTTACTTTTTATCTTTGAGGCCAACCTCAACTGAATGCCGGAATAAAAAAGGATAGAATCTTAGTTTCCCTATTTATCTGTGGATAAAAACCAAATTACCCACTTCAATTTCACACACCTTTGTGGATAATTCAAAACGTGAAGTTCATCCCTGCAAAACATCCATATTGGCAAATACTATTAAAAATGATGGCTTGTTTTTTCCTTTTTAACGTATCATTTGCCCATTAGATTTTTTAAAAGGAAGCAATTATGCTGCAACGGACTTTAGCCAAATCAGTAAGCGTTACCGGTGTTGGCCTGCATTCGGGCGAAAGGGTCGCTCTGACTTTGCATCCTGCCGAAGAAAACAGCGGTATTTCGTTCCGCCGTACTGATTTGAGCGGGGAAATGGGCGAAGTCATCCAATTGAATCCTTATTTGATCAACGATACCCGCCTCTCTTCAACCATTGTTACCGATAAGGGCGTGCGCATCGGTACGATTGAACACATTATGTCGGCTCTGTCTGCCTACGGCATCGACAATGCCTTGATTGAATTGAACGCGCCCGAAATCCCGATTATGGACGGCTCGAGCCTGCCGTTTATTTATCTTTTGCAAGATGCGGGCGTTGTCGATCAAAAAGCCCAAAAACGTTTTTTAAAAATCCTCAAACCCATTGAAATCAAAGAAACCGGCAAATGGGTGCGCTTTACGCCTTACGACGGCTTTAAAGTTACTTTAACCATCGAATTCGACCATCCTGTATTCAATCGTAGCGCACCTACTTTTGAGATTGATTTTGCAGGAAAATCCTATATCGATGAAATTGCCCGCGCCCGTACCTTCGGCTTTATGCACGAAGTGGAAATGATGCGCGCCCACAATCTCGGACTGGGCGGCAATTTAAACAATGCCATCGTGATTGACGACATGGATGTTTTGAATCCGGAAGGTTTGCGCTATCCCGATGAATTTGTCCGCCACAAAATCCTTGATGCGATTGGCGATTTGTACATTGTTGGCCATCCGATTATCGGCGCGTTTGAAGGTTACAAATCAGGCCATGCCATCAATAATGCGCTGTTGCGTGCCGTTTTGGCAGACGAAACTGCTTACGAATGGGTTGAGTTTGCCGATGACGAAGAATTGCCCACCGCTTTTCACGAGCTGCCGGCAGCCTGATAGAAAGTAGATAAAGCAATCCAATGAGAAGGCCGTCTGAAAGGTTCAGACGGCCTAAATCATGTCATTTTCCACAATTAATTATCCACATATTCATTCTTTTTATCTTATTGAAAAATAAAAATATTAAAATTCAACTCTATTCTTATACACAT